>JBCCXA010000008.1 GCA_039192515.1 Verrucomicrobiota bacterium
CGCGAGGCTTTACACTGATCACAACGTGGCCATATTGCCCTCTACCGCCAGACTGCTTGATGAGCTTGCCTTCAGCGCCAGCTTCTCTAGTAATTGTTTCCCGATAAGCAATCTGCGGTGCACCAGCATTTGTTTGTGCTTTAAATTCTCTGTTCAAACGGTCACGGATGATCTCCAAGTGCAACTCGCCCATGCCTTTAATGATTGTCTGGCCAGTTTCTTCATTAGTCATGACTTGAAACGTTGGGTCTTCTTCAGATAGCCTTTGGAGTCCCGTTGAAAGTTTGTCACGGTCAGCTTGGCTCTTGGGCTCAATTGCCATAGAAATGACTGGTTCTGGAAAAGAAGGTGGCTCCAGCATCACGTTAAGCTTGGTGTCTGAAAGCGTGTCACCGGTGCGGATATCCTTTAGGCCCACAAGCGCAGCAATATCCCCTGTATAAACAGTATCTAAGTCAATCTGTTTATCCGCTTGCATTTGCAGAATGCGACTGACTCGCTCTTTTTTACCCGTGCGCGGATTATAAACCTGATCTCCTTTTTTTAAGGTTCCAGAATAAACACGGAAGAATATAAGCTTTCCTACATATTTATCTGACCAAAGTTTAAAAGCCAGCGAACAGAATTTCTCATCATCACTGGCTTCCATCAAAATTTCATCTTCCATATTCTCCACAGAGTGCGCTTTCATAGCGGGGACATCTTGTGGACTGGGTAGATAATCAATCACGGCATCAATTAGAAATTGCACTCCCTTGTTCTTAAAAGCTGAGCCGCCTGCTACTGGAACAATTTTATTGGCAATGGTTGCACGGCGGATTGCCATCTTCAATTGCTCTGTCGTTGGCTCTTTTTCTTCTAGAAATAGCTCTGCCAACTGATCATCTACTTCTATCAGAGCGGCCTGTAAGTCATTAAGTGCTTTTTGCGCACGCGAGTTTTCAGATTCTGGAATATCCACGATGCGGTAAGTAGAGCCGAGTTTGTCGCTCTCATCATAAATCACAGCCTTTTGATTAACGATGTCGATCTGACCCTTGAGATCATCTTCAGATCCTAGTGGAATAAGAACAGGCCAGACATTAGCCCCTAACTTCTCTCTCATGCTAGCCACTGCCGCTTCGAAATCTGCTCCAGTGCGATCCATCTTGTTCACAAAGGCAATACGAGGAACATTATATTTAGTCGCTTGGCGCCAAACCGTTTCAGACTGAGGCTGAACTCCAGCCACGCCACAAAAGACCGCAATCGCACCATCCAAGACACGTAAGGAACGCTCAACTTCTGCGGTAAAATCTACATGACCTGGAGTATCTATAATATTAATGCGGTTATTAGTTTTCGAAAAATTCTTAACGACTAACTCATCCAGTTTACAATCCCAGTGACAGGTAATAGCTGCAGAAGTAATAGTGATACCGCGCTCACGTTCCTGATCCATATGGTCAGTAACCGTATCCCCTTCATGAACCTCACCGATCTTGTGCACCTCACCCGTGTAAAACAGGATACGCTCGGTAAGGGTAGTCTTACCAGCGTCGATGTGAGCACAGATCCCGATGTTTCGGGTTCGCTCAAGTGGGAAACGTTTTGCCATATTTTCTTTTCTTCCTTCAAAAATCCTAATTTAAATGCTTACCACCTTAGGTGAGCAAAGGCCCTGTTGGCTTGCGCCATGCGGTGAACATCATCACGTTTTTTAATCGCAGCACCTTGACCTGAGGCTGCATCGCGAAGTTCGTTTGCCAAAGCTTTAGACATGGGAACACCTTTTTTCCGTTGTGCGTTACCTACAATCCAACGAAGTGCCAAGGCCAACTGACGATCTGCAGGGACTTCCATAGGGACTTGGTAGGTGGCACCACCTACGCGGCGACTCTTCACCTCCAATCGAGGCTTTGCATTTTCTAGCGCTTTATTGAGCATCTCAAGAGGATCTGTAATCGTTTTCCCCTCGTTGATTGTATCAATCGCTTTGTAAACAATCTTCTCGGCAGTGGCTTTTTTACCACGGCTCATGACGGTGTTGACCAATGCGCTAACCACCAAGCTTTCATAAACCGCATCTGGTATTCTTTGTCTTCTTTCTGCTCTGCGTCTACGTGCCATAATTCAAACTTTCTTAAAATTATTTTTTGTCGCCCTTAGCTTTCTTCACTCCGTACTTACTGCGTGAAACATTACGGTTAACTTTGTTGGTATTACTTGGACCAACAGCGCCTAAGCTATCTAGCGTTCCGCGAACAATGTGATAACGAACACCTGGCAAATCCTTAACGCGCCCACCGCGCACCAGAACAATCGAGTGTTCCTGCAAGTTATGCCCTTCTCCACCAATATAGGCAATAACCTCATAACCATTGGTCAGACGAACCTTTGCTACCTTACGAAGCGCAGAGTTCGGCTTCTTAGGGGTTCTGGTCATCACCTGGACACACACACCACGGCGCTGAGGGCAATTTTGCAATGCGGGTGCCTTCGTCTTTTTGACGACCTTTTTGCGCCCTTTGCGAACTAGCTGGTTAATTGTCGGCATTCGTATCTTATCCTTATTGTTTTTAAATTTATCATTCTCCTCACAAAAAAAGAACACGCCCAGCAGAGATGCGTCTGGCGTGTTAGCTTTGTAAGCCTTTTCTCCGGCATGGAGGAAGACCCTGTCTGTTACCATTAATCCTAGTTATTTCCTAGGTGTAAGCTGCAGAGCCTTCACACGCCAACCATCTATGGTTGTATCCTTTCTCCATCGAAAGGGACGAGTAGCATATATATTTCAACATCCTTGACAAGAGAAAATTAAAAAAAATCACTCACTTAACCATTTCCCCGAACCCTCTGATTTTTAAGCATTTACGCAAAATTCCCCGCCCACAACTTGCCTGAGTTAAAAATCTCTTACCAACTCTCGCTCCCCAGGTAAGATCTCTAGGAAATCATTTGATCTCATCTGGACCAGAGAAGATGGCTCATCGCCCTCTCTCTTTCCTCGAGGACTCGATATCTTAGTCTCTTTGAGCATGTATGTAAGTCTTCCGGTCAGTGCGAAGGCGGCTGTAGCTAATCCCGCTGCCAGAGCAATCCAAAAGCCAATCGCTCCCAGGTTGAAGAAGAAGGCAAGGATCAACCCCAAAGGCAATGTGATCACCCAGTAGCTAGTAAAAATGATCCCTGTTGGAACACTCACATCCTTTAAGCCACGTAATCCACCAACACTGATAATCTGTGCCCCATCGAATATCTGGAAAATAGCCGTGATGGTTAACAGTGTCGCCGTCAACTTCACGACCTCCTGATCATTCGTAAATGCATCCGCAATCACTTCTCCAAAGATGAGGTATAGAATGGCAGCCGATCCCATAATCCATAGCGTCAATACATGGGCTCCGATAACGATATCTCGACATCGCAAGGGCATGCCTTCGCCCAAGCTGTGCCCAACGCGAATGGTCACCGCTTGAGATAATCCCATGGGTAACATAAAGGTCGTCGCCGCACAAGTGATAGCAATCTGATGGGATGCCATCGAGACCGCACCAAAGCTTCCAATGAAAAGAGCCGTTAGCGCAATCAAGCCGAACTCCATCAAGATCTGGCCCGAGATAGGCATTCCTAAATTGATCAATGAACCGCATTCTGCTCGATCGATAGGCCCAAACCATCGCTTCGGCCAACTGACTCCTAGTATTTGTGAGTTCGTCAGATAAAACCACATACCGATCAGCGTTAACATGCGAGCTGAAAAGGTGGCAATTCCTGCACCCGTTAGCCCCCATTCTGGAAAGCCGAATTTCCCGAAGATCAGGAGATAATTGAGTAGTATATTCACTCCGACTCCCGCCAGCATGATCATAAAGATTGGCCAAGGATGATTCTTCGAGTCCGCAAAACTCTTGCAGATCAGAGTCGGCATCATAGGAAGCGATGACAATGTGATCCAGAGCAGATACGGACGCGCCGCCTCCACTACATCATCGGGCTGGCCAAACCAATGAAGAAAAGGAAAGATGGCTAAGGTGATCACAGCCGTGGCCATCCCTAAACCCAACGAGAAGTAAAGTCCGTGACGCAATGCTTCCCCTGCTTGCACATTCTGTTTAGCACCATGGTAATGAGAAACCTGCACACTTACCGCCGCCGCCAAGGCAAAGCCAACAACGATGGGGATGTGATAGAGAACATTAACAAAGGCAGACGCAGCCAGCTCGACGGTCCCCATCTGTCCGATCATCAACGTATCACTAAGTCCCAGCAACATCTGTCCGAGTTGACCTGCCATCATCGGCAAAGCCAAAGCAAAGGTCCTTTTGAGTTGTTTCAATCTTATATTCATAACAAAAAACGCCGTCTGGTAGAGACGGCGTTTGCAAAATTTTTTTGAAGTTTAGTTAATTTTTAGAAGACGTGAGAAGTTTGCAATCTGCCGTAAATACAAATGGCCACTCGCACTTTGTCGAGAGGGCTGGCCACTACTACAGGCATGCCATTACAAATCATATTGTACTTAGATAAGCAGAATACTGTTAGATGACAAGTTTTTATTCCTTACCGGCAAAAGCTCCAGTGAAAATTGCTTGTCTATTCCATCATACTTTTTCATCCGTGCATCCAAGGATATGTGAAAGAGAAATCTATTTTTCAACCTTACACTTTGGCCACCTATTATCTCTTCTAATTGAGGTAATCTCCTTCTAACAAAGCTCTCATCTGAAACTATCAAGTCTCACTTTTTAGAGCTAAGAAAATCGGATGATCTTATTCGAGATCAAAACGGTCGAGGTTCATGACTTTGCCCCATGCTGCAATGAATTCCTTCACGAATAGTTCTTTGGAATCATCGGAAGCATAGACCTCAGATAATGCACGCAGCTCGGAGTTCGATCCAAAGATCAGATCGACCCGCGTGCCCGTCCACTTGACTTTTCCACTGACACGATCTCTTCCTTCAAAAGTGGTTTCACTTTCATCAGAAGCCTTCCAAGTCACACTCATATCCAATAGGTTGATAAAGAAGTCATTGGTCAGTGTTTCCGGGTTGTTGGTAAAAACGCCGTGTTTACTGTCGCCGTGATTAGCTCCTAAGACACGCAGTCCACCTACAAGAAGGGTCATTTCAGGTGCAGTTAGGGTCAGCAATTGTGCTCGATCCACCAACATCTCTTCCGCAGAAACAGTAAAATGAGTCTTGGCATAGTTGCGGAACCCATCTGTTTGCGGCTCCATGGGCTCAAAGGAATCCACATCGGTCTGATCTGACCCGGCATCTACACGGCCCGGAATGAAGGGAACTACGACGTCATAACCTGCGTCTTTAGCAGCTTTTTCGATTGCAGTGCAACCTCCTAACACAATCAAATCAGCCAAAGAAACATTGCCGTCGAAATCTTTTTTTACCTCTTCTAGTTTTGACAGCACTTCCGAAAGAATTTCTGGTTGGTTAACTTCCCAAGATTTCTGGGGTTCTAGACGAACGCGAGCACCGTTGGCTCCACCGCGAAAATCAGATCCACGATAGGTGGAAGCCGAAGCCCAAGCGACTGAAACCAGTTTCGAAATACTGAGGCCAGTTGCCAGAATTTTTGCTTTCAGCTCTTTGACTTGATGTTCGCTAAGGATTTCTCCTGGCGTTTCAGGCAGTGGATCTTGCCATATGAGTGTTTCTTCCGGAACATCAGCACCAAGGTAGCGAGAAATCGGCCCCATGTCACGATGGGTCAGTTTATACCAAGCACGCGCGAATGCATCGGCAAACTCATCAGGATTCTCATAGAAGCGACGTGAGATTTTTGCATATTCCGGATCTTCCTTAAGAGCTAAATCTGTGGTGAACATCATTGGAGCATGACGTCTAGACTGATCATGAGCATCCACCACATTCATAACATCTTTAGCGTTTTTCGGAGTCCATTGTTGGGCTCCAGCAGGGCTCTTGGTCAGCACCCACTCGTATTCAAATAGATTCTTGAAGTAGTTGTTACTCCAGCGGGTTGGAGTTTGAGTCCAGGCACCTTCCAGTCCACTGGTGATAGTGTGTTCGGAATGGCCTCTTCCATAAGAACTCGTCCAACCCTGGCTTTGTTCTGTAATGCCCGCAGCTTCCGGTTCCGGTCCAACATGATCATCTGGGTTGGCTGCGCCATGGGCTTTACCAAACGTGTGTCCGCCTGCGATCAGTGCAACCGTTTCTTCATCATTCATGGCCATACGACCAAAGGTCTCGCGTATGTCGTGAGCCGCAGCAACCGGATCTGGGTTTCCATTTGGTCCTTCGGGATTAACATAGATGAGACCCATCTGAACTGCTGCTAAAGGCTGCTCGAGTTGACGATCCCCGCTGTAGCGTTTGTCAGCGAGCCATTCTCCTTCCTGACCCCAATAAATATCCTGTTCCGGTTCCCAGATATCCACGCGTCCTCCACCAAACCCAAAGGTTTTGAATTCCATAGATTCCAGTGCGCAATTACCGGCTAAGATCATAAGATCCGCCCAGGAGAGCTTCTTGCCATATTTCTTTTTGATCGGCCAGAGTAGCAGACGGGCCTTGTCCAAGTTTGCATTATCTGGCCAGCTATTGAGTGGTGCAAAACGCTGAGCACCGGTGCCCCCTCCTCCACGACCGTCTGCGGTGCGGTAGGTTCCAGCGCTGTGCCAGGCCATACGCACCATAAGTGGGCCGTAGTGACCGTAGTCAGCCGGCCACCAGGATTGAGAATCCGTCATTAGCTCCATCAAATCTTTTTTGACAGCTTCGAGATCGAGGCTCTTAAATGCCTCTCGATAATCAAAATCATATTGCATGGGACTGGATAGGGTGCTGTGCTGACGTAATATGCCCAGGTTAAGGGCATTGGGCCACCAGTCTCGGTTGTTAGTGCCACGACCTGCGGTCGGACTCAGTGCTCCTTTGGCACGTCCATTTAAAAAAGGGCATTCACTGCTGCTAGCTGATTTGACGCGGACCGATTCTTCTACAGTTTCCGAGCTTTCAACTTTTTGGATCATATTAGCGGATAAGGCGCTGAAAAAGGACTGAATTCTTTTCAGCCATGACATCGTTGCTGTATAGGGGCATTTGGATATATTTTCTGACATAATTTGGGGTCCTGCTGGTTAAGTTATTTTTACAAAGGTTTTCCTCTTAAATGTAAAAATACATAGATTTTACTATAGGTATAATACTTTGATATTATACGTCATATAGGTATAAACTATAGCCATGGAATTTCACCGTATCCGCTATTTTCTGGAGCTGGCACGCACTGGCAATTTTTCCAAAGCAGCTGACATGATGAATGTATCGCAGCCTTCGCTCAGTCAGCAGATCAATAAACTGGAGGATGAAGTGGGAGGCAGCCTATTTCTCCGAGCACGCGATGGCGTTACCCTCTCCGAGCTAGGTAAAGAATTTCTTCCCCATGCTAAAGCCATCATGTCAGAGATCGAATCGACACGTGATTTCATTGATCGCAGCGGTAAAGGGATTCAAGGACCCATACGAATTGGAGCCATCCCAACCATCGCTCCTTATCTGCTGCCAGAAATACTCAAGCGGATCACCAAACGCTATCCGGAAGCCCATTACGAGCTGGTGGAAGACACCACCAAATCTCTGATCGATCGCCTAAGAAACGGCGGGATCGACTTTGCCCTGATGAGTCCTCCTACCAAAATCGACCAGGATGCAGACCATCATTTATTAATGCAGGATGAGCTGCTGCTGGCTTTACCACAGCGACATGCACTGTGTGTCCTGAAAAAGATTGAACTCAAGCAGCTCAAAAGTGAACGACTCGTCCTGCTGCAGGAGGCGCATTGCCTATCACGCCAAACGGAAGGCTACTGCAAAGCGTCCGGTATCAAGGCAGATGTGACCATTCAGAGTTCACAGATCGATACGCTACTGGGAATCATCGAGCTCGGTCTAGGGTTTAGCTTTATTCCACAAATAGCCATTGATTTCCATAAGCATCGAAAAGTCGCTTATCGTTCCCTAACCCAAAAACCCTATTTCCGGGAAATCCATCTCTATTGGATGCGCCGACGCGTTCTTTCAGCTTCCCTGCAAAAAATCATCGAATGCTTCTCGAAATAATCGGACTATGAGAAGAAGCTAAAGTGCTAGCTATAAAGTTTCTCAATCCGATTGATAGCAGGGGGGTGCGAGTGATAAAAGGCGCTGAATAAGGGGTCAGGTGTTAACGTAGAAGCATTTTCCTTATACAGCTTGACTAAGGCAGAAGAAAGGTCATTTGCTTGGGAATGTTCTACTGCATAGGCATCGGCCTCATACTCGTGCCTGCGAGACAAATAAGAAAACAACGGGGTTAATGGAAAGGTGTAAACACTGGATACTGTCATAAATAAAATGAGCGCTAGATGGGGTGCAGCCGTATCAACGCCATGACCTGTATAAAAAGGTATCCACTGAGCTAGATAACCTAACAGTGCAAACGCACCTAACATCATGGCAAACGTTGCAGCCAGACGTTTTTTAATATGATTCTTTTTGTAATGTCCTATCTCATGAGCCAATACCGCAACGACCTCTGCGGGTGATAGTTGTTTGAGCAGGGTATCGAAGAAGACAATGCGCTTTGTTTCTCCTATGCCTGTAAAGTAAGCATTGCCATGCCCTGACCTTTGAGAAGCATCCATCACAAATAAGCCACTTGCTTTGAAGCCGGTTCTATTTAAGAGATCTTGAACCGTATCCTTAACGTCTCCTTCTTCCAGAGGAAGAAACTTATTAAACAAGGGAGCAATGAGAACAGGAAAAGCCCAAAGCATCATCAGTTGAAACAGAGCGACCACCGCCCATAGATAAATCCACCAATAGCTAGCACTCTCCATCAGCCAAAGCATGATGCTAATCAAGGGCAATCCTAATGCAGCGCTAACAGCCAAACCCTTGAATATATCCAAGACAAAAGTCTTAACTGTCGTTTTATTAAATCCGTATTTTTCCTCGAGAACGAAAGTAGAATAAATAGATTTGGGTAGATCTAAGAGCATCGAAATCAAAGCAAAAAAACAGAAAAAAAGTAATCCGGTAAGAACAGGATGATCCACCAGCCCAACTGAGAGATTATGGAGATATTGAAAACCTCCTAAGACCGTCCATGCCACTAAGAGACCAACTTCAAACAACTCAAAAACAAAAGAGATTTTAATTTTGGCAATACTGTAATCCGCTGCCTTCTGATGTTCTTTAAGAGATACTTGGTTTACAAACTTCTCAGGGACCTCATCACGGTGCTTTCGAATATGCTTCCAGTTACGCAAACTTAAGTAAGATTCAACGGCATATTTAGTCAAAAGAAGTCCCAGAAAGATATAAGCAAGTGTGGTCATAGTTACGTGAAGATGGACCATAGCTGAAGCAAGGCCACTGTGTCATCCTCCAACTCGGTCAATACGCAGATTGAGTAGCTGACCACAGTGAGCGCACTCACATCTTTTAAACCGCATAAGCCCCCCACCCATGATCCGCACACCATCAAAGACTTGAAACACTGGGAAAAGCGTCAGGATTAATTTATGGAAGAAGTCAAAAAAGACGGCTTGATGCATTACGAAAATCTTATCAAATAGGAACCAGGAGATAGCTCTGCTTAACAAAATCTGCAACAAAACAAGAGATTATGATACCGAAGCTAAGGTCGTAAAGACAATACCTGAGACTTTTATTCAAGATGGAGTAGGATGGTTATTCTCCTCAACTGATACATTGCTAAAACTGATGCGAAGCTTACCACTTATCCAGTATTTCCAAGATTTCATTTTTCAGAGCTAGTTTTTCCAACCAGTCTTTCGGAAGATCATCAAAGCCAATTCTAGCACCGATCCAGCTGCCAATCATCGCGGCGCGGCCTGCACTATCACCACCCCCGCGGATGGTTTCCAGGATTGCTTTTTCAAAATCTTCATTATGCTTCGCAGTGGGTTGAATGGCTGAAGGAAAGCTGCAAATAAGAGGGCAGCTTTGGCCTAGAATATCTGTGGCCTCCATAGTACTTTTCTGCTTCAAGTTAAAAGCGTCTTTTATTTTTCTACGCACTTCAGCGTCGAGCTTTTCATTAGTTCCTATCTTCTCCTCGACATGATGGAAAGCACTGTGGATATCTCGACCCGCAAGCAACTGCAAGAGCAGTCGTGTATGCGCCAAACAATAGGCAACTGCGCGATCATTGTTTTGCCTCAAGCGTGTGAGCTTCTCTACTTGTTCGAAAAGTTTTGTCGAGTCCTCAGGCAGTCCGTGGTTGCGGCAAATATAAAAAGCGATGAAAGGAGCTAGAGCCGAAATAGTAGCAAGCTGATCGTCATCAGCGCCTTCTTGAAAACTGTAGGGTTCCGTTGATACCTCGACGTGGTTTTTATAGTTTTCAAGAGTCCCTCGAGTTGCTGCATCAAAGTAACCTTTGTATCCCTTTGCAGGATCCATAGACCTGACAAAAGACTTACCGAAATGTGTCACATCAAAAACTTCCTCATCCGCAAGTGCCTGCAGCAACACCCAGGCTGCATCACCATAGTGAGTAAGTTCTCCAGGCTGTTTGCCTGCATGGTAGTGCCCTTCTGCCGGCATTTCGAAACCTGCAATCCCCGAGGGATAAGCATTTGCCAGATCTTTCACATTATAAATCCAGTGCGCACCAAGAGAGGCTGCATCTCCAAGAAATTGACCAAGCACCATGCCTTTGAGGCGATTTTTTAACTGAATATCTATCATGAGCTCATTAAGCTATAATGACATCCTAATCATGCACGCTTTTCTTTTAAGCCAAACGCTTGACTTACCATTTACCTGCATAAATCTTTTTATTCCCTAACCGAATGATTTAACTATCCCACTTTGAGACCACGACTCGTAATGTGGTGTTGTTCTATGAAGATCATTTAAAAAAAGCCTAACACCTCACCATATCGCAGAAGATAATTGAGGAAAGGTGCGATTCGAACAAAAAGAGAAAATTTTTAAAGAAATGGGTTATACCCATACGCGCATCAATACACTGGCTGTAGCGCCGCCCAGAGAAATTTTAAGTTCATCCGTTGGTTGGGATATGCTCTACACAATCAAAATTCTGAAATAGTTACTCTATTAGCCTTGTGCAAAAAACGATCAACATTTCTGATTTTTAATACGGTACACCGATCTACCGATTCGATCGGCATTGAGATAAATTTCCGCTTGCTAAAAAATTTATGCTCATACTTAACTTTCCACCGAATGGATGGCCCTTTGAGCATGAAGATCTCACTAGAAAAATTTAGCAAGTAGTTGACTACAATCTATCCGCAGATTTCGCAGATGGACACCGATTTTAAAGAGTTCTCATTCCGATAAGTTAAGGGCAGTTGCGGAAAACCATCGTTATGTGAACCTTTCCATCACGATAAGTCACTCATGGCGTTTTCGTTCTCTCCGCAAGCTCACGAACTCTTAATCGTCATATGTTCAGCGCCCCAATCCCGCATGGAGAGCATGATGGGTTTGAGGGTTTTACCATATTCAGTCAGAGAATATTCCACCCGAGGGGGCACTTCAGCATAGACTTTGCGATGGACCACTTGATCCGATTCCAGTTCCCTCAGCTGGTTGGTCAGCATACGTTGAGTCACGCCATCAATAGACTTCTGAAGTTGGCCAAACCTTAGTGTATCATTCTGCATGAGTAGAAAGATAATAATAGGTTTCCAGCGACCTCCGATCACAGCTAATGTTGCTTCAACAGAGCAGCCATAAGGTCGATCGCAATTTTTTTTATGCTTCATAAGCCAGCATCCATCGCATTACTTACATTTTTGTAACTACATGAAAAAATTGTGCTTACTTGTCAATTTCATCCTATCAATGATAGCTTAAAAGCACAATCGATAGTATCAACAAAAATCATTACTTCAATCCAACCTCAATGACAAAAAATAATGAAATACGAAGGATATAAAACATTCAAAACTGAGATAAACGAAGGTGTACTTACGGTTACCTTTGATTTCGGTCCTGTAAACGTACAAGGCCAAGAAATGCTATCCGACCTAAATAGCCTCGCTATGCGGCTTGAGCGTGATCGCGAAACGAAAGTGGTTATTTTCCAATCGGCAAATCCCGAAATATGGGTTTGTCATTACGATACCGAATTGCTCAAGGATATGTCTACCGAAGCCGTTTCACGGGACGAAGTAGAACTACTCGATCTCCAATCCGTATGCGAGCGCATTAGCAAAGTACCTCAGGCGACCATCGCCAAACTGGAGGGTTTCGCTCGTGGTGGAGGCCATGAACTAGCACTCGCTTTAGACATGCGTTTCGCAGCACGCGGTAAATTTAAGTTTATGCAAATGGAGGTAGGTATGGGAATCTTACCTTGCGGAGGAGGAGCCTCTCGCATGGCACGTCAGACGGGTCTGGGTAGAGCTTTAGAAATCATCTTAAGTGCTCGCGACTTCACCGCAGATGAAGCCGAAGCCTATGGCACTATCAATAAGGCACTTGATCCGGAGGAGATCGGGGAATATGTGGATAGTCTAGCAAAACGGATTGCACAGTTTCCTGCAGAATCTATTAACGCCTGCAAGCAAGCTGTCTATGAGTCCATCGACAAGCCAATTGATGATGCCCTAAAAGCAGAAGCCTACTGGCTTTATCAAGCAACGAGTAAGACCCCTGCTATCAAGCGTTTCACAATTGCTGATGAAAAGGGTCTGGAACATGACATAGAGAACCAGCGTAATTGGAACGACTTGGTCATGAAAGTGCAAGAAATCAGCTAAAGCAAAAGAATCGAAGTCATAAAAATATAACCGTTAGAAAGACCGTTATGAGAGCAATGCAGATCAAGGCCTATGGTGAAAACGCAACATTCGAGGTCGTAGAAGTAGAAAAGCCCCAAGTAAAAGAAGGCCATGTACTCATAAACATTAAGGCATCCAGTGTGAATACCGTAGATACGATGATTCGCAAAATGGGCCAGGATCTTCCCTTATCCCCTAAAACGCCTGCGATTCTAGGCATGGATTTCTCAGGTATCATCGAAGAAGTTGGCGAAGATGTGAAAGGCTACTCTGTGGGGGACGAAGTCTATGGCTGTGCTGGGGGACTTGCTGATTTGCCAGGAACTTTAGCCGATTACATCCTCGCTGATGGGCGATTGATTGCTCACAAGGCGAGTCATTTTTCAATGCCTGAGGCCGCTGCTTTACCATTGGTTGGCATCACTGCGTATGAAGGGTTAAAACGTGCTGGGATCCAGGCTGGGCAAAAGGTATTAGTGCATGGTGGATCAGGCGGGGTGGGTCATGTCGCACTGCAATTGGCAAAGCACTTTGGAGCAGATGTCTATGCCACTGGCGGAGGTGAAAAACAATTAGCACTCATCCAAGAACTGGGTGCAACACCCATTAATTACAAATCCGAAACAGTTCAAGATTATGTGGCAAAATATACGAATGGTGTTGGCTTCGATGTGGTTTTCGATTCGGTGGGCGGGGCCAATATGTCCAACTCATTTGAGGCAGCCACCCTGAATGGCCAGATTGCCTCAACTGTCTCAATGTGCGAGTTAGATCTGACAACGGCTCATTTCAAGGGTCTTTCCCTGCACGTCGTCTTCATGCTGATACCCATGTTACACAATCATAAGCGTGAAGAACACGCAGAGATTTTACGCAACCTAACTCACATCTCTGAGTCAGGAGGTCTGAAACCTGTACTTAATAAAAACTGCTTTCGTCTAGAACAAGTGGGCGAGGCTTACGCACGTCTAGAGAGTAGAATGGGGTTGGGTAAGGTAGTTATAGAAAACTGACAAAAAGAATCATGATGAGATCCCTATAGGGGTAACAGACATCTACTAGACAGAAGCTCATTTTCATACCAAAGAATCACTGCCGTTTGCATACTTTCCATCCGTTTACAAATGCCCAAAGCAGCTTAGTTTTTAGCCTGTGAAAAAGATATTAGTGACAGGAGGAAGTCATAGTAAAACATCCATTAATAAAACATTGGCGCTTTATGCATCTTCCTTGATGGATGGAACAACAATCCTATCACCGGATTTAAATGATTATGAAATGCCAATCTACTCCCCGGAGTTTAAGGAATAAGAGGGTATTTCGGATCAAGCCAAAGCTCTGGTTCAGGAGATTGATCGGACAAATGGTGTCATTATTTCGTCAGTAGAGCATCATGGTAGTGACACCGCAGCTTTCAGAAATATTTTGGGGTGGGCCTCTCGCCAGAAACAAAAACTATGGAGTGACAAGCCTGTGCTCTTCTCATGCACATCGCCCGGGGCACGTGGACGGGCGACTTTCTTAAGCATTGCTATAGCTACTTTTCTTGGTCTGGGAGCACAAGTGTGTACAGGATATTACTTGACAATCCCTATGATATATAATTGACAAATAGTTGACAAATTACGTCTCTCTTATTTACAATTAAAAGAGCTAAGATATTGACAATTAATTGACAATGAACAACAGAGATAAAATATTTCAACTCATTAAAAAGAATCACCCCATCTCTGGTTCTTTTCTCTCCAAAAAACTTAAAATATCCAGGCAGGCACTAAATAATCATATCAAAAAGCTAACAGAAAAGGGTCTAATTGTTAAATCAGGTGTTACCAAAAATGCGGCCTATTCTCCTGCTACCAATCAGATATCACCTATAGAGAATGTATTTTATACCTACAAACTCGAGGGACTACAGGAAGATGTGATTTTTGATAAAGTGTCTTTGCAAATGAATCTGAAATCTTTGGTTTCAGAGAATTGCTTTAATATTTTAAATTATGCCTTTACTGAAATGCTCAACAATTCTATTGATCACTCGCTGGCAGCAAGTTGCGATATTCATTGTTATCTAGATAGTTACTCTTTCAAATTTACAATAAGAGATAAAGGGGTCGGCACATTTCACACCATTGCAAAAAAGTATCATCTAAACGATGAGTATGATGCTCTATCCATGCTCTTAAAAGGTAAGGCTACGTCACAACCTGATCATCATGCAGGTGAAGGGATTTTCTTTACCTCGAGAATAGCTGATACTTTTATACTTAGATCAAATGCTATCCAATTTGAAGTTACTCATGGAGATGTTTTTGTTCGTGATAAAGCGATTTTGAAGGGGACAGAGGTAACCTTTGTAATCAGTAAACAAACTAAACGGTCACTAGAAAGGTTGTTTTCAGAGCACGCTCCAGAATCTTACAATTATCAATTTGAGAAAACCCGCGTAGAAGTTCACTTGTTTCAGAAAAAATATATATCAAGGTCTGTGGCCAAGCGTCTATCCTTAAACTTAGACCAATTTAGTGAGGTCATTTTGGACTTCAAGGGAGTAGATTCAATAGGTCAGGGTTTTGCCGATGAGTTGCTTAGGGTTTTTCCCAAAAAACACAAAAATATTAAAATAGATTGTATCAATACAAGTCCAGCGGTAAGGACAATGATTGACCACGTTAGATCATAATCCTCATTTTCCGAGGAAAGACTCCATGTCCTTTTATGAAAACTTCTAAGAGCTCCATTGAAACATTTAGAAAACGTGTGGTGAGAACTAGTTTGTTTTCACTCTGTGGGTTAGACACCGCGATGAAACGAATGGAATTTGTACAAGCTGGCCATATTCGTTGCCCCCCTAGAGCTTAGGACCTTATTTTACATCATCGTGTTAGGAACTATAAGCGAGAGATTTGGAAAAACCTATTCTAAATTAGATCTAAAGGAATGCTTTCTCTATGCCTATGGTTTTCTCTCAATGGAGTTGTGGCAAGTGATCTACCCTAAAACGAATGAATCCCTCTCCCATTCTGAAAAGAAAATCTTGAAGCTCATCAATGAATCGGGACCAACACATTCCAATAAGCTAGAACAACATCTAGGCACCAAGCGGGTGAGGACTTACTGGGGAGGTTTTTCCAAATCCACCAAATTAATTATAGAGTCTTTACATGATCGAGGAGTGTTGAGAGTAGCTCACTGTGAGAATGGTATGCGCATGTATGAATCCACCGATCCTTTCATATCAAGCCTGTCTCCGAGGGAGCGTTTGAAAAAGATCCTCTTTTCAGCCCTAAAGTCGATGGGTACTAACACTTGAACATTTCCCTTAAATGAACTGAAGCATTTCACCTATCTTGTAGAGTCCTTAGCTGACAGAAAAAGTTACTTCCAGGAGTTAATTCATGAAGGAGAGATCCAAATTTTTCTGGTCGATTCAGTCGAATATTTTTCTAAAAATACCTATGCTTCTAGGACTCTTTGCGTTTCATGTATATAAAAAACGAAATCATGGGTTCAAGTAGGCATATACCTTTTGCTCTCTTTTATTGAGAGTTTACCTTTCAGTTTTCCATTATTCTTGAACGTACATTTTGAAAATTTAGGGCTGAACAACTTAAATCATAAGGGTGGCTAACTTTAAGAAGTATCCGGTAAGCCCTGAATTACATATTCATCTATGACTAGATTGTGATCGACAAACTAACCACTGCATGGTTTCAGGACGAAACTCACAGAGAACAATTTGCTTATCCAAGCCGTTTAGTCCCTTGAGAATATCGTAAGCATAGGGATCTCTTGTCTGTTCCGTAATGATTGTTATTTCATGGGTAGCTTTAAACCTTGCTTGCAACTGGCTGGTAATTTTATCTCCTAAGAAATCGTGGCACTCGACAACAAAATCAACCCGTCTTAATTCGGGAATTACCCCAGGATCCAACAATTCCCGTTCAGCCCCTTCACAATCAAGAAACAAGAGAACATCATCACTTTTAAGTAAAATATCTTTTAAAGATTCTGGACTACATCCTGTTTTAAAACTTATCTTAGAATCTACTCCGTTTGCCTTTGCGACTTTACTACAAATTGACAATGCCTTCTTATCAATGTCAATCGCTATGACACGGGTAGTATCAGGCATATTCTTAGCAAAACCAACTGAGTAGTAACCTTCTGCACAGCCAATGTTAACAATTAATTTATATTTTTTATCAATGACCCTATAAATCTCTTCATGTAATTCTTGCTCAAATGTTCCTATTATCTTGGGACATAAATCTCCATCACTCCATGAGCTATCCAGTAATAATTTCATTCCGGAAAAGGGGCCTGACTGAATGGCTCCGGAAAATTTAGAAAACAAATGATATCCAAATTGAGTTCTAAAATGCCTCACGGATAATAAAAATTTCTTTTCAAGAGCCTTGGCTTCTTCTGGTGATAAATCATCCATCTAATAGTTAGATTCTGGGCACATTAGGATGTATGAGCCAGCAAATTTGTCATTGCCATGAATAACAAAATTTTCATCTCATACTTCTTGCTCTTCACCTCTAAAGCTTCAAAGCTCTTGGCCTAAGATTTTTCCAACTTTATCTGCACTCCCTCCTTAGGAGTTTAGGACATTAATATCTCGTAATCTTATCTACGGCATACTTAATGCTCGTATGTAATGAAAAGCAAATGAAGCAAATCGGAACGATCCAACAACTTTGGCGCTATCCGCTCAAGGGAGTAGCCGGCGAACAAGTGAAAAGCTCAAAGATCGGGCCCTTTGGCATTGAGGGGGATCGCCTCTGGGCAGTATTCGATCAAGCACGTCAGGAAGTTCAGAGCTGTAAATTTCGGCCTGAGCTCCTTCAGTGCCAAGCTAGTTTCCAAGCAACACCTCAAGAAGAAATCATTGAAATTCGTTTTCCAGATGGTGCGACTATCTCTAGTAAAGACCCAGGAGTGCATCAAAAACTTTCCCAGCTCATTGGTCATGAATCTCGCTTAATCTATCTAAAAGATATCGAACAAGTAGAAGCTTCATTTTATCGCTACAGATCTAATGGCAATGACTGGCTCAATGAATTAAAAGAGACTTTTACCCGAGAACCAGGCGAACCCTTGCCTGATTTCCTTCAATCGCCTGAAAACATTCCCGAGAGCTCAGCTGCATTCATCACGATCCCTGGCACATTCTTCCTTGTGGCTCCGCTGCACATCGTGACAACGGCTACTATGAAGCATATGAAATTATTACATCCGAAAGCCGATTGGGACATTCGCCGTTTTAGGCCGAACCTTGTAATAGAGACCCATGAGTTGCAGCCAAGCCTTCTGGAGCAAGAATGGGTCGGCAGAAAGATACTCATTGGCAATGCTCGGGTGGATTGCACCGAAACAGCCGTTCGCTGTGGTGCTGTGACTCGCCCACTGGAGGAGCTTCCAAGAGACCCATCTATGTTACGAAGTATCGTTAAAGATGCGGATCAAAATCTTGGGATCTACGGACATATGAGCGATACTGCCTCCATCAAGGTCGGAGATCCTGTTTATTTGCAATGATTGTAAAACTCTAGCAGTGCAAACTAAGCGCGTAGCCCCTTAAGCATCGCAAAGACTGATCTGTCTTCCAATATCACTTCGATACCATTCCCTTAAATTTGTTAGGCCTTACTTGAGGTGCCTATCCTTATATTTTTTGTATGCTACCTCTAGGGCTTCAAAACTCTCATAATCGAAGATTTTCGTTGCGGCATCTGCAAACTCTCCTCCAAACAGGTTAAATTCTACCAGCTCAGGAATTTTTTCTTCCCCGTGATTAACAACTAAAAAATTCACGAGGATGGCTGCCTCTCTGTAATAACCAATTTTCACTGAATCCTCTAATTCCGTAAAGTGATAATCATTGCTAGTAAACTTTTTTAGATCTAGTTTCACTCTTCCCAAACTCATTCTTCGTTTGAAGTCGCGCCGTGACATCTTTTCTGCCTCACTAAAGTACTCGGCAATACCTTCATTTAGCCAAGAAGCCAAACGACCAGAGAACAGTCTGTTCATGACTAGGTGGCTCATTTCATGAGTCAGTGTTTGACCCTTTACATCAAATTTACCGTCACGATCTCGTGCCGGTAAAAAAAACTCTTGCCCTCGACACAAGCCTGCAATAGCCATCGGTGAATCAAAAAATTTGGATATCCATAATTCCCACTCTTGCCAAGTTGCTATCGCGTAGATATGTGATTTCCATTGGCCTTTTAAGTCCTCTGGTTGGCCCATAAAGTCTTTGATTTGCCTGTAAGATTCCTCGAGACGTCGCGCGATTCGGTCTCCATCTCTTACATAATGGACAATAAAGTGACGCGTTTCTCCGTGCTTCCACTTATCAGGATGGACACCTTCTAAGGTCGTTTTTCCCCACTCCGAAATGTCTCTATTAGATAGCTCATCCCACTCCTTTTGAATAAAATCCCCTTCATCAATTAACTCAGATTCTTTTATCAAAAATTTATAATGCTTCGTTGGGTCAGGAACAAAGCTTTCCATAAAGTTGAAGCTAGATTGCTTATTGATATTAATTTCAGCATACTTTGATAACTCCACTGCGTCTGCAAGATTAGGAATTTGCTTCACAGCATCTCCATGCAAGTCCATGTTATAATAGCCAATAAGCCCACTTTCTGATCCTACTAACTGTTTTTGAAAATTTTTACGAATCTCCTCTCTGTTCAACGACTTGTTCCAAATGCGAACTTCATCCAGTTGGTAATGAAAATAATCTTTTCCTCGCTCCTTTTCTTTAACTGTTGAAGCATGCACAAGTTTATGATCATTTGATGACATGACCATACATTGACGTGCGTCTACTTGATTTCCGTTATAAAAAAGCCGTATTTTTTTAGAGTCACCATCCCATACTGCTGCTACATGAACCCATTGGTTTTTGGGGAAATTTATCTTGCCTATTCCAGCAGAGCCCATCGCGAAGTATAGGGCGAGTGTCTCATCTTTTTGCTTTCTAATGTAAAAATAAAAAAAATTGTTGCAGGATAAAATAAGATGCCGTGCTGATTTGGTTTTAGGGGCTTGCTCAATATTGATCCATGCCTCAATCGTCATTTCATCGAGTTCTGGAAGGTTATTTGAAAAGACAATTTGAGTATCTCCCGTGCTCTTCAAGGCATTGCCGAAGCCTTGAATTTCTTCTGGCTTTGATTTTGAGAATTGCGGAGTTGGTGGATTTCTTTTAGCAAGTGAATCTAAGTTCTCTTGGTAATCTGTTTTGCTAATAGGGATACTGAGCTCTTCATCAATAAATTGAACAATGACTTCGTCGTCCTCAGCTCTTAAGACCTCGACTTTAAGTCCCTCAGGTATTTGAACTTTCCCCTTTCCATCAGGCAATTCTATAGAAATGGTTTCTGTGACTGTTGTTAGCTGCTCCTGAGAAACCGCTAGCACGGCTGCACTCATCAACCAAAGAACCAAAGCAAATATTTTTGAAACTTTCATAAAATTCAATGGATTATGAAACATCTCTATTTAGCTAAAAAGATCAAGAACCATTGAATTTCCAAATCTAGCATTATGACTAAGATAACAACACCTAAGAATAAATACAAAGCCCTAAAATTAAATCCTTGCCAAGCCAATCGAGCATGAGAGATTTGCTAAAGTTAACACTATGCAAACTAACAGCCATTGGCTCAGCCCTGCCTTGTTTGCATTTTCCAATCTTTAAAAAAATAGACAAAAACTACGAGCCTTCAGCTGAAAGTGACCTCACGCAACGAAAGCCTGTATGGGAAGTGCTCGTATCTGGCGTATTGCCACGTCTCGCGCTTGGGCGGTAACTTTCGCAATAATCAACATGACAAAGAAATGACCCCCCTTTGATGACCCGCAATTCTTTGAGATTAGGCTGTGAAGGATCATATGATTTGTCTGGTCCAACAGGATTTATACAGCAGCTTTTATCCTCCGACATTGCTGCTACAAGATGCACATTGACTGCATAAAAATCACTACACCAATTCCACACATTCCCAGCCATATCATACAGGCCGTAAGCATTGGGGGGGAAAGTCCCTACAGGTGAAGTAGCCTCATATCCATCTTTTTTGTCGTTGCGATAAGGGAATATACCCGTCCAAGTGTTTGCCATATAATCCCCTCCAGGCATAAATTCATTACCCCATATAAACCGGCTATGAGGTTGCCCTCCGCGGGCTGCGAATTCCCATTCAGCTTCGCTTGGTAAACGCTTACCAGCCCATTTGGCATACTCCGAAGCATCAAACCATGAAACATGAACAACTGGATGATCCAGGCGGTCTTTAATCGAACTACCCTCACCTTCCGGATTTCTCCAACTGACATGGTTCGTCCAGAACCACCATGAGGAATATACGTTCAGATCAACTGGGCCCTGAGTCTTTTGAAAGATCAAGGATCCGGGAGCCAAACCTTCAGGAGGTGGTTTAGGAGTTCCAGGTGGCAAGTTTTTCCTAAACTCTTCCCAGTTAATTTCTCTCTCCGCTGTCGTTACATAACCGGTAGCTTCAACGAATTCTAAGAATTGACGATTTGTCACTGGAGTTTCATCCATCCAAAATCCATCCACAGTTACTTCACGAGAGGGGCGCTCGTTTTGCTGTGCAGAGGGATCGTCTGTTCCCATAAGAAAACTTCCACCTGGTATCCATACCATTTTGCTCTCCGCACTCTTTTTGTTTTCTGTGCTACAACCAATAATAAAAAAAGAAAATAGCGCTAACTTGCATAACTTGATAGCTTTCATACCTAATAGAATATAACATAATCATCCTTTGGCAAAGCTCTTCTAAAATACTCAAATATACGAAATTGACTCGGTCACAAATCTTCTGTGCTGCAAATCAATTGCACCAAAGTTAAGCAAAAGCCCCTTTTGTAAACCTGTTTTTGTTACCTTGAGAAACTGAGCTAGTTGAGATTTGACTTTAGATATTTTATGTAGAGCCTTGAGCTCTATAATGATGGATCGGTAGCAGACAAAATCTGCCAGGTATACTAATTCAGTAGTCCCGCCATTGTTTATTTTAAGCCGCTTATTCACCTCAAAGGGAATGGACTGCTTTTTAAATTCTTTTTCCAAAGCATCGCGATAGGCTTGTTCCCTAGAATGATGTCCTAATTGCTTATGTACAGCTTCTGCCGCATTTATGATACAAAATGTTTGTGCTACTTGTGGATAGTTTTTCATTAAGGGTTCCTTTTTGCTATAAATGTTTTTTATGTTGTCGTCGTAGATTTGGGTGGAAAGATTTCTAGAGTTCTTGCATACTGGATAAGAGGGTCGCTTTTTAGGGGTTTAGATTTTGCAGAACCTAACTTCCCGAATTTTGATAGAACAGATTCAAGAATTGGCAGGGCGTAAGAGACCTGTTTCGTGCGAATCAGAACGTTCCAGACTCCCTCAAACTTCTTCCAACCAGCAGCATATGCCATGTGGCGAATTTTTGATATCAGCTCTTCTTTAGCCCAAGCACCTTTCACAATATTTTTCCAATTGTAGAATTCTCGGTACGCCCACCCATAACCTTGTTCTATTTGCTCTACGGTCATTTTTGCAGGCTTATAGACACAATGACGTGTGTCATACAAATCCCAATTGCGATGCAAAATTCTCCCCTGATCTTCCATCCTCCTAAATAGTCCAGTACCAGGGTAAGGAGTCATCACATGAAATGTTGAAGTTTCTATACTGTTTTTCACTGCCCAGTCTACGGTCCTCTTAAAAACATCAGGTCCATCAGCATCCATTCCAAAAACAAAAGACCCGTTCACCATGACTCCCTGATCATGAATACGTGCTATACCCGCTTCATAGCTACGGTTTAGATTTTGCACTTTGGTATGTTGTCTAAGATTCGTTTCATCTAGCGTCTCCAGCCCTACGAACAAACTACGCAAGCCTGCTTTAACCGCTTTTTCTAAGAGACCAGGTTTTAGCACAGCATTAATTGTCGACGCCCCTTGCCACAATCTTCCCATCCCTTTCATTCCATCAAAAAGCATGGAAGCAAATTGATGATTTCCCAAAAGATGGTCATCTAGAAAGTAGAGATGTTTACCCGGAAGTCTTTCGATCTCAGCCAAAGCCTCATCAACTTTCTTCACATAGAATGAATTCCCACCCTCAAAGAATGCTTCTTTATAGCAGAAGTCACAAGTATGTGGGCAACCTCGCGAAACGACTATCGAATTGGGTACCATGTAGAGATGTCGCTTGATAAGATCCCTGCGAATTTTTGGAATACCCTCAATAGACCTTTTTGCCGGTGCAACATAGCAACTTTGAGCAACTCCTTCTTTATAGTCCTTTAAAAATTGCGGCCACGTATCCTCTCCAGGTCCTATAAAAATGGTATCTGCATGCGCTGCCGCCTCTTCAGGCAGCGAAGTAACATGCAGCCCTCCTAAACACACATGGGCGCCTTTTGCTCGATAGTGATCCGCCAACTCATAGGCTCGATAGGCACTTGTAATATAAACTTGGATGACAACAAGTTCTGGCTCATCATCAATCTGTAGCTTTTCAACATGTTCATCTTGTAAATCAATCTCATCCTTCTCATCTAAATAGGCTGCCAATGTTGCTAATCCCAAAGGGGGAAAGAGTGCGTATTTGATAGGTCGAAATAATGGGCTCTTGGCCTCTGTCAATGCAGGAAGAATCATCTTAACAGGCATGCGATTCTTCCTTTTGACTTCCGGATACCTTTTTACTTTGTGGGAAAGGCCACTTCCATGGCCGTAGGGTAACTGGAAATGCCGAGGACAGAATTAGCAAAATAATTCCTGTCCACCTTTGCCCCATGAGACAAAGAATTATTCCTGAAACGAGTAGAATAAGCCAAAGAGTCCCCTGTCCAATAACCCAAAACGTAGCCGTATTCTTTTTTCTCCAGTAACGAAGCTTGCTCCATAGTGAAAAAATAACTACTCCTCCTAAGCCAAAGTAAAATGAAAGTCCAAGATACACTAATAGAGGGAGTGATCCACCTTTAATCACTTCCATTCCATCTGCAGGTGTCTGCGTTAGAAAAAATAAAATACCGGCTTCTCCCCAATAGGGTGCATGAATCGGGTCTGATAAGACTCTAGCACCAAGAAGTTCCCCATTGGGCAGAGGCCAGGGAGCTGTTAATACTTGTGAAAGCAAAATATATCCATGATCAAGCCGCCCATTGATTCGCGCCAATGCTATACCAAAAGCATTTCCCGAAGGACTAAAACCTGCGATTATGGGCCCTGCATCTACATCATAAGTCCAGTCATAGCCTGATAAATCTTTGGGGAATTCCCTATAACCCGAAGCCCCTATTCTCTCCTGCCAAAAATATTCTTCATATTTCCTATACCACTCCTTAGCTTGCTCTGGCCAAATCTCATGAGCAAAAATCAACGTGTGCGACATACCTATGCCGCGTGAAGGCTGCCCTTGAACACCCGTCTTATAATTAACAAAAAAAGGAATGAGGCCTCGCTGATCAAGCATGTCCCCCTCAAAAGCTCGAATGGCTCTTTTTACAAAAGCACTGTGATCAGTCCCAATTAAATCATCAGCACGTTTGATACATGCAATGACCATCACAATATCTATAGGATAACATTCTCCTGGATAATCTTCTAAAAGACCTAGCGGGGAAGCATCTAACTCTTGTGCTAGAGTGTTTACTTGATCACGTATAAATGCCAAATACTTCCCGCTGCCAGTCAATTTTTCATAACTAGTGAGTCCGGCTATCAGAAGAGAACGAAAAAAAGCATTTTCATTATGTAAATAATCATCACCCCAATGTTGCCTTACCCAGGTGTGGTGCACTGGATCCATGATCAAATCTTTGGATGCTTCAATAGCATCACTGGCATATTCCTTTGGGGCTCTCTTAGTTAAAGAAGGATCTTTCTCCCAGGCAAGCTGCAAAGCTTCAGTTGCCCATAAGTAAAATACAGAACCAAACATGGGCCATTCAGTTGCCGGCACATCATAGAGATATAACGACCCCGCTTTTGCTGAGGCAACCCTTTGCTTAGCCCACTTGGCATATCGAGGCGTTAATGCTTCGTGTAAACGCCAAGCTCTTTGAGGAATCCCTTCATTTCGAATATTAGGATCGGTCAAATCCCTCACTATATCAAAGCCTGGTATTATCAGAAAATATGAGGTAAAGGCGAGAATAAGAGCTGTATTAAAATAAAGCATTAGCTTTGTCGCACAAAGTGATCGAGAATTACTGTCCTTCAGATTTACTTTTTTCATGATGGATTACCCTTTAGTTATTATTTTTTATTGATTTGAGGTTCTTATGGGTCTTAGAAAAAAATCCGCTACTACCCAGCATTCCAAACCAAATGGTAAATATCCTGCATAGCCCAAAAGTGGCATTTCAAAAATTTTAAATTTATGGACAAATGGAATTGAATATTCCCACTTGGCCAAGCTATAGAAATTCCACATTTCCCAAAACAAGCCACAAGTCAACGCAGCTAATCCAAGTAGCCAAATTCTCGTCCAGTCCCCATATTTGACGGATGAGAATACCGTTTTCTCACCCAGCAATATCTGGACACAGACAACTAACACGAGAGGAGATAACCAGAGCAAGGGATACAAATAATCTGGATAAACACCAATCCCTAATAACCCCGCACCAAATAATAGTAAGAGAATTACCGCTGCCCTTTTATCCTCTATGAACCTCAACTTCAGGAACTTGTTCATACCCATGTGTAAAAAGGAGCAAGAGCCAAGAAGCTGATAAGTAGACAAGAGAGCTGGTAAAACTGTAGCAAATGAAATCGAAGCAAAAATTAAATACTCCAAGCTATCAAGTGTTCCAATATTAAGATAATACCAATTTTCAACAAACCGATTCAGATACTCGAAGAACCACCAGAATACAGAACTTAGAATAAAGAGTCCCAAGAAGTAATAGGGCCTATCCAGCATCAGACATTGAGATGTTCTTTTGTAACACCAAGCATTCACTATCAAGATATAAGCGAACCAAAGTGGGATAAACGTGTAGATTTGAAATTCACTAAACCAACTAAAACGATTCCATGCCAGAACCAAAAAAATGGCACCCACCACAAGTCCCAACCAGCCCCACCAAGGAAATGAGGAGTATTTTCCTGTCCTGCTATTGTTCCTTTTATCCTTGGATAGCGCTTGTAACCAATGATAAATAAATGGACCGGTAACCATCAGTATCAGCACCGCCATACCTATAAAAATAGGCCCACTAAACTCAGCGTGTTGAACATAACGCGTCAACGGAGGGAACTCCCCATACAAATCAGCTTTTTGACCCGCTAGCACAATTCCCAGAAGTGGTAGACCTGACAAAACCGACACAACCAATACTTTGGATAATAATTTCAAAACAAGTACTTTGTATTGCAAAGCTGATCTATATTTTACAGAGCGATTCATCTTACCATCCTATTCATGCTCGAGCCAATTTGCCCAATGGAAGTGCTGGTCTCTTACTGGTTGATTTAGGAATTGACTCCTGTGCTTGCTCTAAAACCTGTGATAGAGCTGCCAGGTATTCGTGAAAACGATCTAAGCCCTTCTGTGTTATTAAGATAGTCGTTCTCGGTTTGTCATCGACAAAAGTTTTTTGAATTTTCACTACCTTGGCATCCTGTAACACCTTCAGATGTCTATTGAGATTCCCATCAGTGAGGTCACATCTCGCTTTCAAGTCTGTAAAAAGAAGGCCCTCTGAGGAAGCACAAACCGTCGAAACAATCGACAAGCGTTTAGGTTCATGAAAGATTTTCTCTAATCCTTGAAAAGAACTACTCTGTTTCTTCTTGCTCATATCTGTTCCTGTAAAAAATAACACCACCCACTAATTCACCTACTCCAAAGACGATCCCCATGGGCCAAGGATTAACAAATGAGATGTCCTGCCATAGGAGACAACCCGCACCAACTAGTAAATAAACATAACCCAAGTAATAATTGCTAATGGGTAATTTCTGGCGAAAGATCATATGTGTCAGTCCATAGAGGCTAAACCATACTCCAAAGAGCAGGTCATATTGTTCTTTTAAAATGACTGCGAAACTTAGCACACCACCGACGGCCAAGATCGGTAATCCATCAGTCGACGGTTTCAGTTCACTCCACTTACGTCCAGCGTCGGGACTGTACATAAACCAATAAAATAGACCTCCCAAGTTAAAGATGAGTCCAAGGACTAACACGGCTGCCCATGTTGCAAGATGCGTTTCCACGGTCGCCGGAACCCACCCATATGATAAAACAAAAAATGTCAGTATTACCGTCACCCCTCCTAGAAACCGTCCATGTCCTGAGAAACCTTTGAAATTTTTCCTGTCTAGAACGTAGCTCTGCAGAGTTTTTACCTGAGCTAATGCATCATGGATGTGATTCGCTATCATAGTGTGTTAACTTATACTATACAGCATTAGCAAATAACAAAGTGCTTTGCAATACAAAGTAAAAGTTTTTTAATTACTCTCTCTTGCTCCTGGCATTGAGGAGCAACCTGATAACACAATCATAGCATTGACACAAGCGTTCTCGGGCCTGTGTAGGCTACATTGGTTGGATCAGCTTCGGCCCAGAGGATCAATCAAATATTCAAGTTTGTGCATAGAAGGTGTAAAAGACTCCTGCAGCGAAAAAGGTCCCTTCTTCGTGTGATCCCAGCATATGATCCACCCATCTCCCAGCATCTTGAGACTCAAGAATTTCCAGCTGCGAAAACATCTTAGCATATCCTTGGACACTCGAAAGCCAGTAGTCTCCGCGTCCACACTCAGATAGAACCCTTGAGGAATGACTATTTATCCGAAAGCCTGCAGCTTTTAAGTAGCGTGGAAGTTGTCGACAAATATCTGGATGAGTCGCAATAGATGAGCTCAAAAGATGGTCGATGCGACGCATGTCATCATATTCTGGTAAAGCATAGGTAGTGCTAGCATGGTCTGCATCGAAGACAATCAACGTCGCCTTAGGTTTCAAAACTCTAAAAGTTTCAGCCAAGACGATCGAGGGATCAGACACATGGCTTAGCAAGGTATGCATCACGACTACGTCAAAACATCTATCATCATAGGGCAGAGCCTGAGAGTTAAGATGATCCCATTCTATGTGACTTTGAAGGGTAAGCTTTCTCGCTTGTTGTAACAAATTCTCACTTATGTCAGCCCCATGCAAAACAGATTCCTTATGTAAAACTCTCTCCAATTCTCGAATGACCACGCCTGTTCCACAGCCAAGATCTAGAACCTTGAGTGGTTTATCATGAGGTAAGGTCGAAGTGTAATCCCTAATCATGTTAAGAAATTCCGCATTCTTACCACGCTCTTCTAGACGGTTTGTCATCGCCTGAAGCGTGGCCTCTGCTTGTGCGTCAGGGTTAGTATAGGGGTCTATCTTTTTCATTTATATCACGCTCGCTCAAAATGCTTGCTAAGCACACGCTTGTTAAAGCCGAATGATGCCATAAAGTTTAAGGAGATACCTAAAAGCTTGAGTCACAAGGACAAGAGAGTCAACGAAGATATCCCAATTAGGTGATAGCTCTAGGAGGCGGGATATTTCTAGGAACCAAGATCTTACCCAAACATTTAAGTCCCCTTTGCACGATTCGCTTTTAACACCTAGCTGAGCACATAAAGCACTACCATGTGACAATCATTTGGCTTCAGGCGACGACATAATACTGTCATTTCAGACTTAAAACAAGGGCTTGCCAGGGTTCAGAGATTTTGTATGATCCAGCTTCCTTTTAAAGACGGCTGGATAGCTCAGTCGGTAGAGCAATGGACTGAAAATCCATGTGTCCCCGGTTCGATCCCGGGTCCAGCCACATTGACACCAACCGCCAGCAATCCACAATTCCCCATCAAAAATTATTAGTCCAATAATTTTTGATGAGTTATTCATCTGGAGTTTGAACAAGTCTACCTCCGCCTTTAACCTGATGGAGATGTTCAAGAAACCCTATATTTGCGACCACCTGTAAAAGCATAATAGGCGTTATAGAAGGTATTGTGTATGCTTTGAAGCTCGTATGCTTGATTATAAAATGTAGGATCTAAGAGGTAGTTCTTGCCATCCTTTTTCCAAATGACCCAAGCGTGGTGCACCCTGCTTTTAGGAGTTCTTTTGCCGATCACGATTTTAACATTCTTCACGCCAGCTTTTTTGAGACGCTCATACAGCATAATCGACTTGCCCTTACAGTCAGCAGAGTTGCTAGAAACAACTTCAGAAGGCCTTTTCCAAGTAGAGGTATACTTGTATGGGATGGTATTGATTTCCTTCATCCACTGGTTGACCTTATATAATTCAGGCTCAACTCCCTTGCCAGAGGTCTTAAGAATAGGTTCAACTCGAGCAATCATTTTGTCATAGGGGGTAGTGCCTACTTTTCGTAGCTCGAGCGCAAAGAGCCCATCATGCAGTCCAAGGAGCGTGAGTAGCACAAGCCCAAGAAAACCTTTCTTGATAAAAGAATTAACCTGATTCATGTACTATATTTCGTCCCAAGACATAAGCGCCATGGCATGAATCAAAAACCGAGATAGCAAATTATTAACTTGATATTATGATGATTATAACATGTTGATAAAGAATGATTTATAACAACGATTGATGCTTACAATTGTTTCATATTATCAGGTTAGAATAAGACACTAAATGCCTGATGAATAAGGATGTCTAATCATAGTGCTCTGGGTAAAAAGCAAAAAATACTCCCCATCGATAGCTAAACTTTAAGAGGTGGGTAAAAAGTTACCTGTTTTAGCTACTTTAAGCGGGTGATTTGATACAAATAGATGGAAAGAAATGGCTGTAGGAGAAAAAATTTCAAGTGGAGACGACTTTTGCGGGATTCATGGGAGGATATTTTGGTTTTAGAGCTTAATTTAAGTTGAAAGGGGCTGTCGGAGATGCGACCTTGTCCAAGACTTATGGAAGAAAAGAAGCAATACCACTCATGGTTTCAGTGCATAGAGGAAAGTTGTTGTGATACCTATCCCCTAGATACTGTGACTTATCGATGTGAATCTTGTAACTCGCTGCTGGAAGTTAGGCACGATTACGCAGCACTGCGTCAAAAATCAGCAGAAGAATGGAAACAGCTTTTTGAGCAGCGGTATAAAGCTAGCAATTGGCCATACGGCTCGGGTGTATGGGGTAAGAAGGAATGGGTGCTGCCAACTGTTCAGAATGACAATGTTATTTCACTTTATGAGGGCGGAACCAACCTCTTTTGGGCTGAGCGATTGGGAAAGGTAATTGGTCTAGAAGATTTATGGGTAAAATTATGTGGAAACACCCACAGCGGCTCTTTTAAAGACCTCGGGATGACCGTCCTAGTCTCGCAAGTCAATGAAATGATTGCCAAAGGTGCCCCTATAAAAGCTGTAGCCTGTGCCTCAACTGGAGATACCTCAGCAGCTTTGGGTGTCTATTGTGCTGCGGCCGGAATCAAATCGATTGTCCTGCTGCCTAAAGGTAAGATCTCCATTGCCCAATTGGTTCAGCCTGTTGCGAACGATTCTCTCGTTTTATCTTTAGACACCGATTTTGACGGTTGCATGAAAGTCGTGCAGGAGATCACCAAAGATGAGAGTATTTATCTGGCGAACTCCATGAACTCCTTAAGAGTTGAAGGACAAAAGACTGTAGGGATTGAGATTATCCAGCAGTTTAAGTGGGAAGTTCCTGATGTCATGATTATACCAGGGGGAAATTTGGGCAATGTCTCTGCCTTAGGTAAGGGCCTATCCATGCTTCAAAAAATGGGGCTCATTCATAAATTGCCAAGACTCGTGGTTGCTCAGGCAGCCAGGGCTAATCCCCTATACAGAGCATATAAGGCAGGCTGGGAAAATTTTGAAGCCATTACCGCTGAAAAGACGCTAGCGAGTGCTATCCAAATTGGTAATCCGGTTAGCATACAGAAAGCTATTCGAGCTTTGAAAAAATTTGATGGTATTGTCGAACAAGCTACCGAGCAGGAACTCGCGGAGGCCTCTGCACTAGGTGATAAGACTGGAATGTTCAATTGTCCTCACACGGGAGTAGCCTTGGCTGCGATGATAAAATTGCTAAAATCAGGTAAGATTGATAAATCTGAAAAAGTTGTGGTTATTTCAACTGCCCACGGCTTGAAGTTTACCGATTTCAAAGTGAAATATCATGAGGAAGCTTTAGATTTCACGAGTAAATATGCTAACAAGCCTGTTGAATTAGCACCCAATGTAGACGCTGTAAAAGAAGCGTTAGATTACACCCTAAAACAAGAGACTGTTGTTTCCTCGCCGAACTTATGAACACAATTTGGTTATAAATCAAGTACAGTTATATTGACCGGAACAGAAACACGCTCCAAAAGTAGGCTTGTCATAATTTCTATGCTCTCACTATATGAGCCTGGTGGCATGCCATCTGAAACATCGTCGTTTTTAACCTCGAAGATGTTTTTGTCGGTATCAGCATCATCGATAAAATATAATATCTCTGTGACTACTGGTTCAGGTTGTGGATCTAGTATTGGCTCATGTTCCAACTCTGACTTTGGTTTATCATCGAAATAACTCCTATAAGCCAAGACTGTTCGATGGATCAGTCAGCAAGGTGTCACCATTAAATTGAATATATTCAATATTTTTAAGGATATTCTCACCATCAAGCCATAAGCTACTCGAGATAGTATAAGATTTTGAGTTTAACTGCGTAATAATGTAATCATCGATACGACCCTGCATAACAGCTGTATCTGTGCCGGGTCCGCCATCTAATACGTCAGAGCCACCACCGGCAATAAGAATATCATTACCTTTACCACCATTCAGTTTGTCATCACCAAAACCGCCGTAGAGGATATCGTCACCACTCCCACCATTAACAACGTCATCTCCAAATTGAGCAAAAATCAAATCGTCCTTATTTGTACCGAGGAATTTTTCATTTTCACTGTATGTCACGTTGTTCATAGTAATACTGGCATTACCAATGTTATCTTTAGCGTAACCAAATGTCAGTGAATTAACTTCAACAGAAGTTTCAAATTGATTCCAATAACCACCATTGAGGCGTATGACATAGTGAACGGTTTCAACCATACCGGTTAGGCGGTCAGAGAAATACTCCTCCATGACAACAAAACGCTCTCCGTTCATTTCAACCATTCCATTCTTATTCACGAGATATTCTAGGTCAGAAACGGTTAACACCATAGATAACTCTTTACCAATATTATCAAAATCGTGACCATCTTGATGGTGATCAATGAAAGGAGCGTAAGTCGCGCCAGCTGAATCTATTTTAACTCCCCAAATACCAGTCACGTAGGACTCAGGATCAACATTACCGGTTTTAACTTCATCACTATCGAAAATATAATTTTCATCTGTTACCTTTACTTTCTCCAATAATAAATCGTTACTCCTAGTCGCAGAATACGCTAATGTATTGCTTTGAGAACCCAAAATTACCGTAAATCGATTCTCCACAACATTACTACCGTCATTGTCTGTAAAATCAGGAGCAGACCTTAATTTAGTAGTACTACGATTACCATGATAGGTAGTAGAAAATAAATCAGATGTTTCACCGAGTACAACATCATGTGATATCGGCCTGTCTAGTCGGTCGATTGTCGTATCTGAAATGCTTAGATTGACAAACGTATGATCCATAACAGAGCTGCCCTGATGCTGGATGGGGTCTGTTGAAAAGTAAACCTTGTTAAATGACTTAGCTCCAGCGCCGAAATTATCAAGGTAAACGCCATTTAAGGCTACTTCGTATGCTTGTTGATAGGCTCCTCCTGCAAATGCTTGCCCGGCATGACCAGTAATTCCACTACCAACGCCATCTTCTGGATAGGTACCGCTGACAATTGTATCAATAGCTGTAACTTGTGAAGTATTTACGACAAAGAATCCTGACCTTTCTATGTTATAGGATTGATGATTAGTATAGATACTTCTTATGTCATGTTCTAATGCTCCAATATCTCTTCCAACCATACCGGCCCCCTCTTCAACCCAAATACCAGTATGCGTTGCAGTTGCCATATTATTGTCAAACCGAAACACTGGTATGTCCCTGGCTGCAACCATTCCATCCAGACCACCAGATCGGTCTAGCGCATTGGCGTATGGTAGAAGAAAATCTGGTAGATCTTCAATATTTATGGTCGCGCTTTGGCCACCACTACCATCGACAAAAAAGGGAGCTGAGTCCGAACTGATTGATTTATTATTAGTCACTTCAATCATTCTTGATTCAAACCAAAAACCTACTCCGGTGTTACCAAAATCTTGATTTCCGACAGTAGATCTTTCATCAGCAGGCTTACTAGTACCAATCATTTTCATCGCTACGTTATTGTCCCAAGCACCCATTTCATCACCAGTTTCCGATACAAAACCAGCTCCGAAAACATCATAAGTTACATTATCAGTCAGAGTGGCAAGACCTGCATGATGCGTCATTCCCCACCCAGGTGATCCCCAGACTAGATTGCCAGATAGATATGCGCCGCCATAACCTATGTCATCATCAAGATTTTTATCGCCAGATTCCATAAAACCATTCATGTGTAAATGAAGAGAATATCGGCCACGATGATTAGTAATATCGATAGGATCTTCAGCATGACCTTCTATATCAATGTCATCAATTGGTATAGATTTGTCAGTTCGTCCTAAGCCCGCGAAATTTACGTCCTGTATTGAAACGTCAGTTGTATGCATAAACATAGTATGGCCATTTTGCGTGATGACTTTCATTTCAACTGAGTCAACATAGCCATTTCCATCCGTATTAGTTGAGACTTCTGAACGAATTTGAACATTCTTACTTAAATTTATTACTGTTGGAGATAATCTAGTTTCGAGCGACCCATCTGAATCAGTGTCTAGCTCGGTGACTTTATGGTCATATTTTAATTTATCTTCAAGACCGACAACTAGCTTTCCGTCAAGTATGTCCAGGGAAGAAATGGCTGTTTGCTCGTCATAGGTTTTTTGATCATCTGGTCGATAATATTCTGTACCGCCAACTACAATTATGTCGCCTAAACTCCAACCTATTTCATTTTGAATATCAGCTAAATTTGAAGTATTATTTAAGTTATATTTTGATATATCGATATATATAAAGTCATCACCATCTTGTCCGGTTTCAGACATCTCTAAATGGCCGATTTTTTTTCTTCCTTTAATATCAACTTTCCCTTCAGTTACTATGCCCAGTGACATTTGCTCCGGATCCCATTGATATCTGCCAAGAACACCATGACCATCATTTACTTTTTCCCCATTAGCAGTATATTTGCGGTCTTTTAGTCCATTGATTTTATTGCTGTTGTAAGGACTAATTACAATATCTAATAGATTGCCAGAACTACCATCAATGTTTAATTCAGATCCAGGAGTTGTTACGATAGTATCTACTTGCAGACGTGATGTGCCACTGTCTGAGGTAACATTGAAGTTTCCATCAACATGAATATAAAAAATATGTGTGTTAGCATTGTTTGAACTATATGTAACATCAACACCGTGATGAATATGTACAATCGCACCCTCATCTGGTATATGTCCCATCATCCACGTGTTAGGATCATTCCAATCACCATTTTGCATGGCAGCATGAGTAGCAAAGTCATTAATGTTATCGGAAACACTTGTTATACTGGTAAAGTGGCCATGCCCACCGTGGCCATCATCGTCATCCATATCGCCATGACCGTCATCGTCATCCATATCGCCATGGCCGTCATCGTCATCCATATCGCCATGGCCGTCATCGTCATCCATATCGCCATGGCCGTCATCGTCCATTCCATCATCTTCTGTATCTTCAGACGCCACGGAAAAGGTGAGTTTGTTTAAATTGAGTCTTCCATTATCGAAGACAAAGCGCACTTCCTTCTCTCCTGGAGTAAGCTGAACATTTTCTAAGGTGACATCTGTCCAGTTCTGCCATCCCTTCTTGGAATTTTTTCTAAGCAAAGACATGTTGCCCACATTCACCCCATCTATTTCAATATGAAAGTTGCGCAGGCTGGTTATACCAGTAGCCACCCGAGCCGTAATGTTGTAAGCCGCGGCTTGGGTGACATCCACGCTGTAGCTTAGATATTCGCCTGCGGTCACCCAAGCCAAATTATAACCCCCTCCGGTATCCGAGGTGACTTCGATATCTACATCATCATTACGATATTGGTTTCCATTGTTTCCGGGGGTGGAATCGAAGTAAGCCACTCCATTAGCCCCTATGTCATAATCCTCGGCTTCGATAACCCCTGGTAAAGTATGCGAAGCACCCAACCACGGGGGGGTGCTGTTACCAGAATTGCTTTCCATTATCAAGTAAGCCACTTGTTCGGTGCCGTGGTTCCGTTCATTGTCGGCAATCTTATCTTCATCAATCCCCAGAGTCACCTGGGTGGTGTTCAGTTCATTGGGTGCAATCAGCACGGGCCATCCTCCCTCATTGACATCCATGGCTGCCGAACTCAGCACGGCTAGTTGAGCACCCGTGATTCCGCTGATAGGGTAGCTACTAAGCTTGGAGAGATCTCGGACGGAGTCTGTGCCTAACCCTGCTAAAATCTCTACTCCATTGATCTCCCAGAGACCTTCTTCAAAGATGAGCACTCCCAAGGTTTCATTGGCCCTGGTCTTTATGCTATCACTGGCCACGTGTTTACCCACATAGATGACGTCCGCTAGTGGAGGATTTGATCGTTTTTTTCCACGAGCCCAGAACACCGACCACAGTGGGTCATTCTCACTCATTACTTGTCCCAATACCACAGGGTTAGCATAGTAATCCTGCGGTATATAGGGTTCTCCCACCCAATTATTTTTGGAGTCGGTTATGGAAGAGGTGAGTTTCACCGCCTCGAAACTCACTCCGTGCAGGTCACTCACATAGGAACCTTCTTCTACTACCATGACATGAACCGAAAGGGAGTCTACCGTACTAAGATCTCCCGGGCTCTGTAGTTTGATCTCCAAGCTATTGCCTACCGCATTGCGCACCCGCACCACAGCGGGTTCTTCACTGCTGGTATAAACCGGAGTGGCCACCACCACCATGCTATCATAGCTCTCCGGTAAGCTAACACTTTGCCAGCTGTCACTGAGGTTGCTTAGAACCGTGCTAAAGAGCTTGGGATCACTTCTCTGGGCGTGATCATAGCTCGGATCGGTTCCATTGGTAAATTCATTGAGGTTATTCAACCCATCCAAATCAAAGTCATCAGCAGGCCCCTGACTGAGATCCAGCAAGTATTGATACTCCCATAGATCATCCAAACCGTCTTCATCAACATCGAGCCCATCGGCTAGTTTTTGATCATAAAGGGCTTGCACTTCGGTCTGAGTCAGCCCCATGTTATAGATCCGGAAGTCATCGAGACTGCCATTGAAATAATCGGTCGGGCTTTTGATTCCATCATAGACATCTGCCTCAGACCCCACCCCGATAAATCCATAGCGTGTGGAGCCTGTTCCAAAAGTGGTGCCGGCAACTGTTTTGGTTCTATTTAAAACTCCATCAATGTAAAGACTGAGCACACCATTATCAAAAACCGTGACAATGTGATGCCATAACCCGTTATCGATACGAGTGGTTCCTCCTATGATCTCAACAGCTCCCGAAGTAGTGGCTACGGCAAAGCCCACATCTCCTTGACCGGCACTTGACCCATTAATCTCCACTCGCCAATACTCATCCCGGTCAAAGGAGGCAATCACTTGGTTGCTTTTATCGGTGGTCTTCAACCAGAAGCTCACAGAAAAGGCCGCATAGTTAGTCCCTTGGTAGAAAAGATTGTCCATGGCCACATAGTCATTGTTCCCATCGAATAAGATGCCCCCGCTACTCGAGTGCGTTCCGGAGGAAAAAGCTGCTCCCCCCATGAGATGGCCGGTGTAGCCATTTCCGCTTAAATCGCTGGTGGTTAACCCCGTGCCTTCTTCAAACTCATACTGCAATACTTGTGCAGATGCAGAGGTTATGAACATGTTTAATGCCAGCAGAATTAGCCACATTGATAGGCCTAAGCTCATTTCTCTCTTTGCTCTCATCTTTTTCATTGGTTTTGGTAGTTAATCTTTAAGCTGTGTGTTCTATAAAATAAGCAGATACTGTCAAGTTCATTAAAACGTAAAATGTTCATAATTTCCTATAAGAAATCTTGTTCCTACAGAAATGTTAGATGTATTTTTGAGCCATATGTTATTGGCGAGAATGTTAAAATTCTAACCAGGCACAAATTCTCTTTAATCTTATCCTACTTGTTTTAAGCGACTTAGATTGACCCATTTCTGATTCTAAAAATTCTGCATGTGATGGTTTTCTTGAAAGAGATTTGTGACTTATTCTAGTCACTGGTGAGATATTCTTCTTTCTCCTATTTCTAAAAAAATTTTACAACAGACCCTAAGACATCTACTGACCCAGCCATCAAATCTTCAATTTTATGGCTATTCCAAAGTTCCTCGTTCCTCCTTTAGTTTTTTACGAATAGTCTCACAATTGATCTCGTTCGTAAGGAAAGTCAAATATTTATCCTGATACTCACCTTTGAGCTTCTTGAAATCTTTCCAACCCAAAATGGCTTCAATTTCAACTTGCTTAAGAATCTCATCTCCATAAACCATATCAGAGGTGCTGTAAACCTGGTGCCCCATCGACTCAAGCACGATGGTCATTTGCCTCAATTTACTACTTTGTGGATGAACAACTAATATTTGCATAACTTGACAAAATTATTCTTGCTTACGAATACCTGCTTTTTGCCTGATGCTGTTATTAGCCAGTATTTTTCTTACTTCTAAAGAGAGATTATCTACGATCAGGGATGATGCTTTTTCGATGTGTGAACTAGCTCCCAACCAGAGTAGCTCCTGCTCTAAACTTGTTTCTGGCCAACTACTCATGGTAATTATCGGGATTGTCTTAAACCCCTCTTTTTCTCTCATTCTTTTCAACAAAACTTTGCCATTGAATTCTTTTTGCTCTTCAGTGACCCCCGGGGTGTAAATATCCATAATGATGAAATCAAGATTCCTATACTCCCCTCGACAAATAGCTTCCCAGGCCGATTGACACGTTTCCTCCCCGTAAACAGTTATCCCACCCAAACCTTCCACAACAGTACCAAGTAGCTTTCTTAGCGTGTCATTGTCTTCAATCATTAAAATTTTTTTCATTAATGCGTCACCATTTGGCTTGAAATGGTAATTATGGCAAATTACATAACGACTTCTAGCAGGGCATTTGTAATTAACGGCTCCTTTAGAGTCAAGCAATAATGATCTTTGCTGCGCGTACCAAAAGAAACCTTATTGGTCCTCAACTTCAAAAACTCCGCAAGCAACATATACTGACGAGAAATGAACTTGCGGCAAAGTGCGGGGCGTGTGGATGGGATATTGATTATAAGGTCATTGAGAAAATAGAGAAAAAAGAGCGTTCGGTTGATGATGGTGAGCTTTATATTCTGGCGAAGATTTTCAAAATAAAGACTTGCGATCTCTACCCTACGAGGGTTCGAAACAGTGAACTTCTTCACGTGGTCAATAAACCTAATCGTAAAATTCCTAAAGGTTCCTAGTTTTTCTTTCATTTCAGTTCTATTTATACTGATTCAATAAATAACTCAACATTAAAATGTAGCAATATATGGCGTTTTTGATTTGGCATTTATTGGGAACCATATATTGCTGCATGGCTAAACTTGACCGCATTCAAAAACTTGGAAAAAACATCGCTAAGGTAAGGTACGCCAAAAAATTAACTCAGCTCCAAACATCAGAGCTAGCCAATGTTCATTTAAGACATTACCAAAAGATTGAGAGGGGCATCGTGTCGCCTTCATTTACCCTTCTCGTTGATATACGCAATGCATTGCGTTGTCCTTGGGAAGACCTTTTCAAGGGAGTTAAATAGCAGTCTCACAACATAAAGCTCCTACATATCTTTATACTTACTTTTTGAGTATGCTTTGATTTCAATCTCCTCTATCAAGATTAAAAATACATAAGAGCGATTTAAATTTAAAGAGAGAAGCCCAAGTTAAGGAGATCTATAGGATTGGCTATTTTGTAGCTAAAATGGAGTGAATTTAGAAGCGTCTTGTTACACTCGTGTTACACTTACCCATTTAACCCATAAAAATAAATGGTGCGCCGAGTGAGAATCGAACTCACGCTACCAGCTTGGAAGGCTGGAGTCCTACCACTAAACGACCGGCGCCTGTATTGAACCCAGATTATACGAGAATTGCTTGAGCTTCTATTGCACAACCCGAGTTAATGTGAATTACAAAACCTAATTTTTTTGAGCATCATTGGCAAACAAAAAAGATTGATTGAAACATTTACTCTATAGGATCTATAGTCGTAATAGCATCTTTTTCGAGGCGATCTTTGATTCTTTTGGAAACGACGTCTCGATTTGGGAAGAATCGGCCAAATAGATGAGCAAGGATTTACGTAAGCATACTGTAAAGATCACTTTTGACAACCGAGAGCGAGCCAGAGATGTCATAAAAGTCCTTGGGCGCTGCCGATATTTCCCAGAAAAGATCCCTGCTTTAGATGAACTCACTCGGCTTCTAAGATTACCTAAGAATTCGATAAGCCTGGCCCTTGAGGACCTAGAAAAAGCCAATGTTATCAAACCAAGCCAAGATTTACTTGGCTACCACTATAATGCAAACCCTAGCGAGAGCATAGCGGGAGAAGTGGGTTTTTTTGTCAACATAGACCTATTTGAAAGCTGGAGCAGCGTCTTCCAAGACTGGCTAATGGGAGTGAATGACATCATGTCTACCGCAGGCTACCACATACGTGTTTCCAATTCCTTCAAAGGCATAGAAGATAAAATGGTACAGGTCCAACAATTATGGGACAGAGGCGTAAGCGGTTTTGTCTTTGCCAGTCATACTGAATCCCCTATTCGCGAATACATTACTCAGGCCAATATCCCTGCGGTCATTTTAAGTAATGCCACCGTCAATCAGCAGGATATTGGTTCTGTGAGTTCAGATAACCGCAGAGGAGTCGAAAAAATGGTCTCCCATCTCATGGAGAATAATCATAAGAGAATTTTTTTTTATGGATCCGATCTCAGAGAAAACGAGGGATTTATCCTTCGTATGCGCGCTTTTGAACAATCCATGCGGCTTGCCGGCTTGGATTACCATGCAAAAATAATCTTTGAAGAACCTTATAATCCCACTCTGGCTAGCAAAGCGATTGCTGATATAAAAAACATGGATACAAGGCCTACAGCGGTCATTTGTGCCAGTGACCGTGAAGCCTTTGATCTGGTTTCAGAATTCAAGCGCTCAGGATTGAAGATACCAGAAGACATCAGTGTGACGGGCTATGCCAATAGCCACTATTGCCACGTGCTTCAGCCAGCAATGACTACGATTAATATTCATGGAAGAAAAATGGGACAGATAGCGGCAAACTACCTTTTGAACGAGCTACAAAGCCCACAATTTCCGGTTAAGATCCTTGTTCCCACAGACTTAATCATTAGAGAATCAACCGCTCCGCTGGAGAAAAGTCGCTGCGTTTCATGACCGCACTGATTTTAGAACTTTATAAAGTGCCCAACCATAACCTCCGGGACGTAGCGCTTTCCAAAGAAAACTCCCCATTTTACCAAATTTCTTTGTAGAGTGCTTCCTAGATGATGGTTGCTTGGCTTGGTCAACCATATCTAAGTTGATGCTTTTCTTCCTACTAAGAAGCGATAGAGCTCCGCCTAGCGGAAGTAATGGCAGAACCCAGCGCAATTTTGTAGCCGCAGCAGAGGCTACTCTAACCCCTGATTCTAGCTTGTCCGAGACAATTTCCAGCCTCTCTAAATCCTCCTGGATTTGAAGACGCTGGGAAGAGCAGCTCAGAACAAGCCCTTGCTTCTGCTGCTGCAAATGATTCAACTCTTTAAGCACTGAGCATCTTTCTTAAGCTGTTCAACAGTTTGGTCAAAGGCAGAGCCATGCTTCTCTAGATAAGACTTAAGACAAAACGCGACGATGACCGCTAAGAGAAAATACAATGCGCCCATGATGCACATCGCCAGCACACGGTAACTTTCCTCGAAGGCAAATGCTATCGCAAAGGTGAAAACAATGACACCCAAGCTAAATAGCAAAAAAGCGGTCAATGCCATGACTATCAAAATGACCAGGCGCGTCCGCTCTTCGCGATATTCCAAAGCGAAAAGCTCAAGCCTCGTCTGTATTGCTTCAACGAAGTTGCCGGCCAGTCTCTTTGTTCGTCCAAAAAGACCAGGCTTGAAGGTCTCATCTTCCATATTTGAGACTATTTGCGATTTAGAATAACTCCTAATAGTACTCCAACACCAAAGGCAACGCCAATAGATTCATACGGATGCTCACGGATCACCTTGTCTGTTTCTTTTGCAGTTGCAACAGCTTGTTCCCTGAGAACTTTCTCGGTTTCATCAAGTTTTATTTTGGTCACATCTAGTTTTTTGGAAAGATCCTCACGAACTACTTTAGCTTTCTCGCTTAATTCACCCGCAGTTTCTTTGAAGTAAACTTCCACATCCGCAATAACGTCTTTGAAATCGGATACTAATTTATCTTGTGTCTCTTTGCTCATATTTATGGATTAGCAGACCCTCCTAGTCGATGCAAGGCACATCGACATCTTACTCACAAGTGCAAAAGCTATTTCTAACGCGAATGATGCCATAGAGACTTAAAGATCCGTGCAAGATCTTGACCCCAAACAACATCAAATCTCCTGGAGGAATCCCCTTCCTGATAGATCTTTGTCGACTCTCTTTTCTCTGCGGCTCAAGCTTTTATGCATCTCGTTGAACTTGTATGACATCATACGGGTTCAAGTGGGAGATTTAGTTGGAGAATCCCGTTTAGCATTTAACAAATCAAAAAATGCAACTCGTGCATTCCCTTTTAAAGGGGGATTTATAATATTTTTGTCGATGTTTTCATTTTTTTATTTGTCTGCCTATACCAAGGTTGCTAACCCTTTTTAGAGATGGAAGTTGTCCAAAAAGACCAAGATGGGGTACTTGTCCTCACTATTAAGGGAGATATTGATCTTAATTTTTCGCCCAAACTAAGGGATCTACTGCGTGGATTGGTTAAAGAAAAATGCGCTAATCTTCTGATTGATTTTACTCAAGTTAACTACATTGACTCCTCAGGTTTAGCCACTTTTGTGGAATATTACCAAGGATCACGTAAATATTCTGGAAAAATAGCCATGGCAGGGATGTCCCAAAGGGTTAAAAGTGTCTTCGAACTGGTTCGCCTGGGTGAAATTTTTTCAATCAAAGAATCAGTAGATGATGCGTTACAATTGCTCAAAACATAAGAACCGCAACAACAAGCTTGGGCCAGTCCGTTTGTTGTCTATCGGTTGGTGATTAGAATAAATTTGTGATCAAGGCCTATTTCCAACTCACCTTTCGCATCCTTTATTGGCTTTTTATTGCCCCATTAAAGGGCTACATGTTCAGCATTCATGCCTGCATCGAGCAGATGGTTAAGATCGGCGTGGAGGCATTAACTATGGCGAGTCTAACGGGTTTTAGTGTAGGACTCACCCTAGCCATGCAATCTGCTAAGGAGCTCATGAAGCTTGGGGCTGCTGAATACGTTCCCGACCTTGTCTCGCTCACGCTCTTGCGTGAACTGGGACCAGTGCTGATAGCAGTAATTGTGATCGGTAGGAGCGGTTCTGCGGTCACCGCTGAACTGGGTACTATGAAGGTCTCCGAAGAGATAGAAGCATTAAGTGTAATGGGGATCAATCCAGTGCGTTATCTCATTATCCCGCGCATCATTGCCATGGTCATCATGCTACCAGTGCTGACCATATTAGGAGACTTTGTCGCAATGTTTGGTGCCTGGTTAATTTGCTGGTTGACCCTAGATATGTCAGTAGCCATCTATATCATCCACTCGGTTGATCGCGCAACAAACTGGGACCTGTATGCTGGCATCATAAAGGCCTTTGTTTTTGCCTGGCTCATTATCACCATAGCTTGTAACGCTGGACTTGAGGTCAAAGGCGGAGCCGCAGGCGTGGGTAAAGCTACGACGAACTCCGTGGTATACTCCTTGCTAGCTATGTTAGTTGCTAATGCCATTCTAACTGGAATTTTCTTTTACCTGTTGTAACACAAGACACGAGCCATGAGTGAAGCCCCTCCCAAGAGTAAAGACCCCGCAAAAGATAAAGGGGAACCAATTGTCGAGGTAAAGGATCTTGTTAGGAAGTTCGGTGATCGTACCGTTCTCAATGGGATTAGCTTCAAAATCTATCGCGGAGACACTCTTATCATTATGGGAGGCTCTGGATGCGGAAAGAGCACTCTACTACGCCATGTCATCGGTTCGCTCAAGCCTACCTCTGGATCCGTTAAACTCTTTGGACAAGAAATAACAGACATGAATGAATTTGAACTCAATAAGATGCGCAAACGCTTTGGGATGAATTTCCAATTTGGAGCTCTCATGCAGTCCTTGACTGTTGGCCAAAATGTCGCTCTGCCCCTGATGGAACATAGTGATGTAGACTCTTCTATTATCGACCTTGTCGTTAAAATGAAGCTAGAACTCGTCGGCCTAACTGGTTTTGAAGATCTCATGCCTTCTGAAATTTCTGGAGGGATGAGAAAGAGAGTAGGTCTCGCTCGAGCAGTAGCTCTAGACCCAGAGCTTCTTTTTAGCGACGAACCTACCTCTGGCTTAGACCCAGTTATGACTGCTGTGGTAGATGAGTTAACATTACAACTCACTCGGAATATGGGCATGACTGCTATGGTGGTCTCACATGACATGACTAGCTGCTTTCGAATTGCTACCCATATGCTCATGCTTGGCACAGGCGATTTACAGGGTAAAGTAGTCGCCTATGGCACACCTGAAGAAATACGAAATAATCCACACCCATTTCTTCAACAATTTATTAAAGGAGAACCTGACGGACCTATCCCACTAAAACTTTCGAAAGATGCTTATATCAAACGCCTAGTAGGCGAAGAAACTTAAAAGATGCTCTAGAAGAATAAATCCTATGAAAAAAAATAATTTAGCTAATTACATTATAGCAGGGGTTGTGATTGCCTGTAGCCTCGTACTTTTGGCTGCGCTTACTCATGCCTTGACCAAAACTCGCCTAACAAGGCCCGGAAAAACGGTTCTGGTCGATTTCCCATCTGTGATTGGTATTAAAGTTCATTCCTCCGTTCGTTATAGCGGGGCTCCTGTTGGTTATGTCAGTGACATCTATCCTCTTACTTTAGAGGAACGCCAAGCTCGTCTGGATGATGGAGATCCTTCAAATGATCGAGCAGCTATTCGAGTGGTGCTCACATTAGAAGAAGATTGCCCCCCACTAACCCTGGGTACAAGGGCAGAGATGGCGGCAGATACTGTGCTAGCGGAAAAATTCATCAACCTTAATCCAGGCCCCCCAGACGAAAAAGTCCTGCCGAATGACATCGTATTAGCAGGCACACCAGCCGCTAGCTTTGAAGAGCTTACCTCTGCCGGCATGGATACAATGGCCGCAGTGAATAAGATTCTTACTGACTTAAATGAGAAACATCCAGATCTTCCTGATTACATAGCTCAATTAGTTAAAGATGGGCAAGCAACGCTTGAACAAGCCAAAGAACTTACCGTCAGGCTCAATCTTTTTATGGAAGATAATGGAGATCGTTTGACCACAAGCTTAGCTGAACTAGATGAACTTATGACTGATATGAATGTGGTTTCTAAGAATCTCAAAGTGATAACCACCAATGCCAAGGCACTGACCTCTACTTTACAACAAAAGCCCTGGCGTGTCTTTTGGGGAGGAGACACGGTCGATGCCCCATCAGAAGACGAAATTCTCAAATCCGACAAACCCCTTCCAACTCCAGGAACAATTAGTAGTAGAGCTAAGAAGTCTTCGGATAAGGAAGAACTTCCCTAAAGGGCAGGTGTCTATGCCGGCGCCAATCCGAATTTTTTCTCTAGTTGGTCTACAGCCCAAGTCGCATGATCTAAAATCACCTCATTCTTTTCTCTTTTGAGAACTTCACGCAGTGCCCAAAGATCTTCTTGATCACCAATATTACCTAACACGACGCATAGATTTCTAATCCAACGATCCCTCTTTAAGCGAAAGACTGGCGTTCCCCTAAAAGCATTACGGAATGTGGCATCGTCCCAATGTAACATCACTCTTAAATCTGGCCTATCTATAGGCTTAAAGCCTGCCTCTCTTGTTTCTTGAGCCCAGCGATTCCAGGGACAGACATCCAAACAATCGTCGCAACCAAAGAGATGATCTCCAATTGCTTTGCGAAATTCTACGGGGATAATCCCTTTATGTTCAATGGTTAGGTAAGCTATGCAACGCCTCGCATCTAGTTGGTAAGGCCTGTTCGTCGTTATTGCATCTGTTGGACACGCGTCCATACAGCGTGTGCAATTTCCACAGTGGTCCTTCTCTGGTTCATCAAACTCAAGTTCCAGTGTAGTCAAAATCACTGATAAAAAGAGCCAGGCCCCGTGTTTACGATGAATGAGCATGGTGCTCTTACCCTGCCAACCAACTGAAGTCATCGCGCTAAGCGCCTTTTCCATGACTGGACCTGTATCTGTATAACAACGCTGCTCACCGCCCCACTCATTCATTTGATCACTTAATTGACGAACGCGCTTGGGAAGGAGATCATGATAATCTTTGCCCAAAGCGTATGTAGCTATCTTTCCTCGATGTCCGGGTTGCGGTTGGTAATAATTAGTTCCCAAGACAACTACCCGTTTGGTTCCAGGCAAGACCAAGCGAGGATTTAAACGGCGCTCGGGATTCCTTTTCAACCATTCCATACCCGCAGCCATTCCCTGTTCTAACCATGAAAAAAAATAGTTTTGTTTGGGGAAAGGCTTGGCCTCAGCTATTCCACAAACATCAAAGCCTAAATCCTTTGCCAAAGCCTTAACTTGTTTGGCTAAAATCTTGGGCGATACTGTTGGAGATCTCTTCAACGGTTTTTCCATCTACTTTTATAATCTTATCTGCTTCTTCGTATAAAGAAGAGCGCTCAACCAGTAATTTTTGCAGGACCTCATATGGATCTGCATTCTTCAGTAAGGGTCTATTGTGATCTTGTTGAATCCTCTCAGCCAAGCAATTCACCGAGGCCTTTAAGTAATATATTCGCCCTGAATCTCTTAGATACTCAAGGTTTTTAGGCTGTGTCACAACTCCTCCCCCGGTAGCAATCACACGTGGTTTACTTAACACCACATTGGCAATCACTTCGGACTCAACCTTGCGAAAGCCTTCTTCTCCAGCTTTCTCAAATATTTCAGGGATGCTCATGGCTTCCCGATCAACTATGACTTCATCCGTATCAGTAAAAGCAAGCTGCAAAGATCTCGCCAAGTAACGACCTATAACACTTTTCCCGGATCCCATTAATCCAACCAATACAATGTGTTTTTTCGACATAGCCTAGTTCTGAAAATTTTCCTTTAGAGTTTTCCAAACATTGAGCATCATATTTAGCTTATGGGCAATTCCTTTGGAAAACTATTTCGCATCACAAACTGGGGAGAATCGCACGGCGGAGGCGTTGGCGTCGTTATAGATGGCTGCCCACCATTGATACCCCTGAACGAAAAGATCATCCAAATCGACCTAGATCGCCGTCGCCCAGGACAAAGCAAAATTGTTACACCAAGGAAGGAGGCGGATCAATGCGAAATTCTCTCAGGTGTCTTTGAAGGTAAAACCACTGGAACCCCTATCTCAGTAATGGTCAAAAACAAAGATGCTAGGCCAGAAGCTTACTCTGAAATGGAGACTCTCTATCGCCCCTCTCACGCAGATTACACTTATCAAGAAAAATTTGGCATTCGTAATCCACACGGTGGAGGGCGCTCCTCTGCAAGAGAAACCATTGGTCGAGTGGCAGCTGCTGCTGTTGCCAAGCAGGTTTTTAAAAGACAACTACCCAAGCTAGAGATTGTGACTTATGTAAAGCAAATCCACAAACTTGAAGCCAAAGTTGATCCAAATAAAGTTCAATTCAAAGAAGTGGAATCCAACATCGTGCGTTGGCCAGATAAAACGGATGCCGAACGAGTTATCAAACTCATTGAAAAAACAAGAGCAAAGGGAGACTCCCTAGGAGGAATCATCGAGTGTGTCATCCGCCATGCGCCAATTGGTTTAGGTATGCCGGTCTTTGATCGGCTAGAAGCTGACCTCGCTAAGGCTATGCTGTCACTCCCTGCGACAAAAGGCTTTGAAGTGGGCTCAGGATTTCATTGCACAAATATGTTGGGCTCAGAACATAACGACCCATTCCGTATCAGAAAAGGCAAGGTCACTACAATTAAAAATGATAGTGGCGGCGTGCAAGGCGGTATCAGCAATGGTGAAAATATTATCTTTCGCATCGCCTTCAAACCAACCGCCACCATCATCCAATCTCAGAAGACTGTCTCTAAAAGCGGGAAAAATGCCTCTCTTAAAGCTAGGGGCAGACATGATCCTTGTGTTCTTCCAAGAGCGGTTCCCATGGTGGAAGCAATGACTAATCTCGTCTTACTAGATCACCATCTCAGAAATAAGGCACAAAATAGTTAAATGACTCTATGTGACTTTGAGCTTGCCGCGCTCTTTCTCGACGGTAGAAACATAGCATCATGTCAACCACAGTCGTAACAGGAGCAGCAGGCTTTCTAGGATCTCATCTATGTGACAAACTACTCTCTAAAGGACATCGAGTTATCGGGATCGATAACTTTATTACCGGCAATGTCGCAAATATTGAACATTTAGCAGGTAATAAGCAGTTTAAATTCATCAAGCAAGATGTCACCGAGTACTTATATCTACCTGAAGACATCGATTTTATTTTTCATTTTGCCTCTCCAGCAAGTCCCATTGACTACCTTGAGTTGCCTATTCAAACCCTCAAGGTGGGTTCACTTGGAACGCATAAGGCTCTTGGACTAGCCAAAGCAAAAAAAGCACGCCTTCTCTTAGCATCGACTTCAGAATGCTATGGAGATCCACTAGAGCATCCTCAGAAAGAAAGCTATTGGGGTAATGTAAATCCGGTTGGCCCAAGAGGAGTATATGACGAAGCCAAGCGCTTTGCAGAAGCCATGACCATGGCCTATAACCGCTCACACGGGGTTGAAACACGCATTGTGCGTATTTTTAATACGTACGGTCCTCGCATGCGCCTCAAAGATGGTAGAGTTGTTCCCGCCTTTATTGGACAAGCCCTAAAAGATGAGGATATCACAGTCTTTGGAGACGGATCTCAAACCCGCAGCTTCTGCTTTGTATCAGACCTCATTGAAGGTATTTACCGCCTCTCACAATCAGACTTCGCAGAACCTGTGAATATCGGAAATCCAACTGAACTTACTATTAGAGAATTTGCAGAACGAATCATTAATGCCACCGGCAGCAAGAGCAAAATCATTTATGAACCTCTCCCTCAGGATGACCCTAAACAACGCCAGCCCGATATTACCCGCGCAAAGGAAATTTTAGATTGGGAGCCCACGGTTCCTTTGCAGGAGGGTTTAGAAAAGACCATCGAGTACTTTAAAACAAAGGTCTAGCCCTTAGATTTGGTAACCAAACCTTAATATCAGATATATCTCATTGCACTCTGCAGTACTATCTGCATAAATCAGATCTTTATGTCATTTCAAGAATTCGGCTTAGAAGAAAAAATCGTCCATGGGGCGCAGCGATTACGCTACATAGATCCAACCCCCATCCAAGCAGAGGCGATCCCACGAATTCTTGCAGGGGTAGACATCATAGGCTCTGCTCAAACTGGCACAGGCAAGACCGCTGCTTTTGTCTTACCTATGCTCTCCAAGCTGAAAAACACTGGGAAGCTAAGAGCCTTGATTGTGGAGCCAACGCGTGAATTAGCTGCCCAAGTTTTTGAAGTATGCCAAGACCTTTCCCACTTTACTGACATGCACATCACTCTATTGCACGGAGGAGTAAAATACGAAAATCAAAAAAAATCTCTTTCTCAAAACCCTGATGTGGTCATCGCGACTCCAGGACGCCTTTTAGATCACTTGCAACAGAAACAACTCAACTTCAACTGCCTTGAAATGCTTGTGATAGACGAAGCTGATCGTATGCTCGACATGGGCTTCATCCCTGATATTCGACGCATCATCAATTACTGCCCAGATAAACGACAAACTTTACTCTTTTCAGCAACCGTAGCCCAAGCGATCGAGTCCCTTGCGAGCTGGGCTATGGTGAATCCAGAAAAGATTATTATTGGACATCGCCAATCACCTGCTGAAACAGTTGCTCACGCATTCTACCCCGTTGCAAGAGACCAGAAATTTGAGCTACTCCTAGAACTGCTCGAACAAAGTCACTATGAAAGTGTGATTGTCTTCTGTCGCACAAAAGCGGAAACCGACAAAATTAGTAGTTGGCTCGATACGCATGGTCATACTGTAGCCGTTCTACACTCTGATCGCTCACAATCTCAGCGCACCAAGGCCTTGCAAGAATTTAAAGCTGGTAAAGCAGAAGTCTTAGTAGCTACGGATATTGCAGCTCGTGGGCTCGATATCAGCACCGTCACACACGTCATCAATTTCGATATCCCACAAAATCCTGAAGATTACGTTCATCGGATTGGACGAACAGGCCGCGCTGCTGCCACTGGTGACGCTCTTACTTTAATAACAGGCGAAGATTTAGACCAAGTCAGAAGCATTGAACACTACATAGGAAAATCGGTAGAAAAGAAAAAGATCGCAAATTTCTGCTACACCTACACTGCGCTGCTTGATAAAAGCCCAAGAGCTAAAAGTAGCTCGCGTTCACGCCGTAGAAAAAGATAGCAGTATGTTAAGCTTCATGGGCTAATCCTTTAGGTTAGCAGCCTTGATCATCCTATCTAGATCAACGTGCTTCTCTATCATATCTTGAATGAGGCGGATTTTGGTCTCATTCCCTAGCTCCGTCTTGACAGTCATATTATTAATACGGGATGCTGCCGTATAACTGTCGTAGGGAACACTGATAAATGGAATAGGTCTCTCCCTCATAATTTTAAGCAATCCTGGTTGTGGCAAAAAACCTTGAGTCAGAACTACTCCAGAAATATCCATAGCTGGATCCCCCTCATACGCCTCCATAATCGTCAAGATAAGGTCTTCACGATCGCCTGCCGTGATGATCAGGGTTCCCGAGTTGAAATAGATGTCTGCGTTGCGAGAAGATGCTGCACCAATCATAACTCGATCTACCCACCTGGTCTTGAGGTGTTCTCCTGCAACAAACTCTCCCTTTAATTCCTGGCTGACTTGGTTCAACGTAGGCTTTGGTAAATCCTGGTTTAACGGAATAATTCCTAACAAAGGATAGCCCATCTTGTGGAAAGCTTTCTCCAAGTATGGCCGCAAATAATCTACTTTGTCTGGCAACACTTTGTTGACTATCACGCCAGCAACTTCCACATCGTGCTTTTCAAATAAAGCTGCATTAAGCTCAATTTCATCAACAGAGCGACCGATACCCGCAGGACATACAATGACAACTTTACTCTCTAAAATTTTTGCAACATGAGCATTAGAGAGGTCTAATACCGAACCAACGCCAGCATGCCCAGTTCCTTCAATGACGACAAAATCATGCTCCCATGCGACACGACAGAAAGCCTCCTGGACTTTCTCATCCATGTTGTCACCAATATGACCATCAATGTAGTGCTTTGTCACACCAGGACCTATTGCTATAGGGCTCATGGCTTGGATGGGCAACTCAACAGCATACGTCTGTCCTATAAGAACAGAATCTTCATCTACTTTATGTCCATCTATTTCCACAAATCTCTGACCAACAGGTTTGATATAACCAATCCTAGTCAACCTCTTTTTTAGAGCCCCAACCAGCCCAATGGAGGTTGTCGTTTTACCCACATCTTGCCTTGTGGCGGCAATATAAATCCTAGGAGTAGTCCTATTGGCGAGCATGTGTTCTTAACATACGCTTTGTTTAGGCTAAATTACAGGCTTTTTTTCAAGCGATCGATAGCTTTAAAAATTTCGTCGGCTAGTTTTGCCTCTTGTTTCACAAATGGGGGAACAAACCAAGGAAAGAGTCCTAAGACATCATGAATGACATGTATTTGTCCCGTCGTTTGGCTTCCTGAACCAATACCAATAGTTGGAACTGATATTAAGGATGTAATTTCATTAGCTACCTCATGAACGACTGCTTCTAAGACGATCGAAAAAACACCTAACTGAACTAAAAGTTCCGCATCTCTCTTCATTTGTTCAACCTGTTCTGAAGTAACGCCTTTACGTCTATAGCGGCCTTCTTCTTTAATCCTTTGTGGAAGTAAACCTAAGTGTCCTTGAATCTCAATACCCTCTGACCTAAGCGCTATAATCTGTTCCTTAATTTCATCACCACCTTCTAATTTCACAGCATCTGCGCCAGCCTCTAATAATTTCTTAGCACACCGCACTGCATCTCTTGGAGTATCATATGAGCCATAGGGCAAGTCAGCCGTTATCAAAGCCCGTTGACGCGCTTTAGACACTGCCTTGGTGTGGTAACACATCTGCTCCATCGTTACCTGAGTTGTATCTTCATCACCCATTATCACCATACCTAAGGAATCACCCACATGAAGGATATCTGTGCCGGCTTCATCCAAAATCCTGGCCATGGGGTAGTCATAAGCCGTAAGCGCCAATATAGGATTCTCACTTGACCAGTGACGAACCTTATCGCAAGTCATTAACTCTTTAGTTTTTGGCACACCATCTCCTTGTTCTGTTCCTTTAGAATTTCACATAATTTCGAAATAGACTCATCACCTCCTGGCAATACTCGATCTGGAACAATCTCTGAGAGAGGCTGTAGAACAAATAACCGTTCGGCAGCTCGAGGATGGGGTAATGTCAAACGCTCTGAGTTTATAATCTGATTATCAGCATAAAGAATATCAAGATCTAGTGGCCGAGGTGCATTTCTGTCTCTTATCTCTGCTCTGCCAGCTTCAATCTCCAAAGCTTGGAGTTCGTTCAATAAATCATAGAGATCTCCTTGATAGCCCATTTCTAATACTCCATTGATAAAGTCCGGTGAGTTTGCAGGGCAATCCAATGGACGGCTGCTATACCAACTAGATAGAACTAGATGATTATCCATAGTTCTTAGATAGTCTACAGCCCTATTGAGCGTCATCAACTTATCCCCTAAATTAGCACCCAGAGCTATGCCTACTCGCATTTTACTTAAGGCCTAGTACATCAAACATATCGTAAACACCCGGTGGTTTGCCCTGCAAAAACTTAGCTGCTCGAATAGCACCTCCTGCAAAAGTATCACGACTACTAGCTTTGTGAGTTAGTTCCACGCGTTCACCCGTGGCAGCAAAGATCACCGTATGATCCCCCACAACATCACCCCCTCGCAGAGCATGAACGCCAATCTCATTCTTGGTGCGAGCACCTGGTTCACCTTCTCGGCCATAACGAGCTAATTCATCCACTGATTTACCCTTAACGTCACAAAGAATCTCCAATAACTTCGCAGCCGTTCCACTTGGCGAATCCTTCTTAAAATGATGGTGCATCTCAACAATCTCTTGGTCAAAGCCTCGCGATAAAATCTCGGCTGTTTTGCGCGTGATATAAAACAATGTGTTAACTCCAACCGAATAGTTTGGAGCAAAAATCATAGGCACTTTTTGGCCCAAGGCTAAAACTCGTTCTTTAACTTCAGTAGCATGTCCGGTTGTTCCAATAACGAGAGCCTTGCTTTGCTCAGTAGTCTTCCGGGCTACTTCTAATGAGACAGAATGATGACTAAAATCGATAACAGCATCACAACCTGGTAAGACCTCATCTAAGTCATCTCCCTCATCGATAGCCCCTACTACTTCAGCTTCGGGATCTAGCCCAAGCAAACGGATAATAGCTATTCCCATGCGCCCCTTAGAACCTATCACCACAATCTTTGTCTTCATAATATTTCTTTTTATTTACAAAACCGTTTTAAGAACAGTCCGTAGCTTTTTTTCGCTCTGATCACTCAAACCTACTAAGGGTAATCTAACATCCTCAGAGATTAAGCCCTTAGCGGCCAAAGCTGCTTTAATGGGCACAGGATTTGTTTCTACAAATAAGGTTGTAAAAAAGCCGTATAATTTGCGGTGTTCTAGTTCTGCTTCCTTGAAGTTGCCGCTGAGTGCCAAGTCCACCATTTTCTTAACACGATCAGGAATCAGATTAGACGCCACACTGATCACACCACTAGCACCGACACTAATGAACGGTAGGGTCAAACCATCGTCTCCAGATAGAATAATGAAGTCTTCTGGTAGCACTTGCCGCAAAGAACTTACTCGATCTACCGTTCCACCAGCTTCCTTAATTGCCACAATGTTGTCGGCATCTTGAGCCAAGCGAGCAACAGTTTCTTCTCCAATTGAAATACCACAGCGACCAGGGATTGAGTAGAGGACCAAAGGGATTTCAACACTTTCGGCAATCGCCATGAAGTGCTTATAAAGTCCCTCCTGGCTGGGCTTATTGTAATACGGTGCAACCAATAGGCAGGCATCAACACCCATAGACTCAGCACCGCTAGTAAGAGCAATAGCTTCCTTTGTTGAGTTAGCGCCTGTTCCAGCTACGACTTGAATTTTTTTATCGGCCTCACGTACGGCAAGCTCGATTACTCGCAAATGCTCTTCTTCCGAAAGTGTAGGAGATTCCCCTGTTGTACCAACTGGCACTATACCCTCTACTGAGGCCTCAATTTGCTTGCAGATTAACTCTCTAAATGCTGAAGCGTCAATCATTCCATCTTTGAATGGTGTCACTAATGCTGTGTAAGTTCCTTTAAACATAAATTGATCCCTTTAAATTTCTATAGTGCCCTTGTAACAAACTGTAGCAGGACCTGTTAGCGACACATCAGTAAATTTTTCGCTTTCTACATTAAATGCTACCTTAAGAGTAGGACCGCCTTGCACTTTTACTTTGATAGACTTGCCCATTCCTAATTTGAGGTGAGAAACTAAAGCAGCAGCGGTTACTCCTGTTCCACAGGCTAAAGTTTCGTCTTCTACACCGCGTTCATAAGTTCTTACCCGAATAGCGTTCTTACCCGTCTGCTGTACAAAATTCACATTCGTTCCAGCCGGGCGAAATACCTCATGATTACGCACCTCTCTGCCCATTCTAGAAATATCTAGTGCCTCCAGGTCTTGGACAAAAATAAGTGCATGAGGAACTCCGGTATCTAGCGAATGAGCTTTGCATTTTCCTCCACTTAACTTGAGGGGTAAATCCAGCTTGAGATTCTTAGGGGCCGTTAACTGAACTTTCACTTCCTCATTAGGCAAAAACGTTGCTTTAATGACGCCGGCTTTAGTCATAAAGGAAACTTCATTGCGTTTCTTGGACAGTCCACAAAAATTCCTGAGGTAATTTGCAAAGCATCGAGCACCATTACCGCACATCTCAGCTTGGCCGCCATCAGCATTGTGATAACGCATCCGATAACTAATATCGCTAATAGAAGATTTTTCGGCTATTAGCATACCATCAGCCCCTACTCCAAAATGACGATCACATATTTTAGCAATCTGTCTTTTGCTCAAAGAAAGATTATCTTTGAGATTATTGAGACAGACAAAATCATTACCTGCCCCAGTCATTTTAACAAAGGCCAAGTTCATAACACAGCTTCTCCTCTGATTAGGTCTCTTTCACTTTCCCGTTTACGAGCTAAATGAACTTTGCTGCCATCTACTAATAACTCAGCAGCCCGAGGACGGCTATTATAATTAGATGCCATAACAAACCCGTAGGCTCCCGCACTCAAAAAAGCCAAGCGATCCCCTGCTTCCAAAGGTGCAAGCAACTGATCCTTGCAGAATGTATCTCCTGATTCACAAATCGGACCCACTACATCACTCGATATGTATTCACCCTTCTTTGCCTTTAGTGGAACTATCTCATGATAGGCTTCATACATCGAAGGACGAACCAAATCATTCATTGCAGCATTCACAATGACAAAGTTCTTTTTCTCAGTGCGTTTGATATAAACGACCTCTGAAACCAAAATCCCGGCATTACCTGCAATAAATCTTCCAGGCTCGATCATGATTTTCAAACCGAGCGGTTTTAGTAAGGGAACTAATACATTTGCGTATGTTTCAGGCGTCATAGGAGGCTCATTCTGATTCTGCCACCACTGATCTGAACCGCTTTCCAAAGCAGGATCATATACGATACCTATACCTCCACCTATATCAAAGAACTCAATTCCATATTGGTCACGTAATCGTTTCACCATAGGAATCATTTTTTCAATCGCAGCCTTAAAAGGTCCAGGAGTTGTGATTTGTGATCCAATATGAATTTGCACGCCACACATCTTTAGGTACTTCATCTTAGCGGCTCGCTCGTATAAGCCTTCGACTTCGTTATAAGCAATACCAAATTTATTTTTGTAGGTACCTGTTGTAATTTTTTCATGAGTTCCTGCATCCACATCAGGATTTACTCTAAATGCTATTGGAGCTTTTTTCTTGAGTTTCTTTGCTATATGATGGATGAAATCAAGCTCCGCTGAGCTTTCCACAATAAAACAATAAACACCTTTTTTGATTGCATACTCAATCTCCTGGCGTGTTTTACCTACTCCAGCAAAGGTACAGTCCTTAGCTTTCCCACCAGCCTTTAACACTCTAAAAAGCTCTCCCCCACTCACAATGTCAAAGGATGCACCCTCTTTAGCTAATAGAGACAGGACTGCTAGATTTGAATTAGCCTTCATTGCATAACAAATACGTATATCTAGACTATCTAAAGCTTTTCTTAACTTATGGTAATGCTGCTTGAGGGTATTAGCTGAATAAATGTATAAAGGCGTACCATACTTCTTCGCTAAAGCATCAATTGAATGCTTTTCAGCATAGAGCTTTCCTCTCTTTAAATAAAAATCATGCATATTTTTCTAGTCCTTAGCCAATACCTTTCTCCAACGCTTCAATTGCGACTTCACCTGAGATAAACCCGGAGAACCCACTGTCTTGCGCTTTGTTAATGCTCTTTTTAAATTAAATATATCCGTTAAATCACTCTTCACTCTGGGATCTAAGGCCTGCCAATCCTCTGCCGTCAGTTCATTGAGACCGCAAGAACGTATTTCTGCTAAAGCCACACCTTTACCCACAATCTCATGAGCTTGCCTAAAAGGCACACCTTGCTGCACCAATTCATCTGCAACATCTGTAGCCAAAAGATTGGCATCCGAAGCAGCTATCAGACATTTATCCTCCCTGACTCTAGTCACCTTGAGCATTCCGGCCATAACCTCTAAACAAATGCTTAAAGTATCAGCAGCATCAAACAGTTGCTCCTTATCTTCCTGTAAGTCGCGGTTGTAAGTCATCGGCAATCCCTTGATCAAGGTTAAAAGTGACATAAGATCACCTACAACTCTGCCAGTCTTTCCACGAATTAACTCAGCTGCGTCAGGGTTTTTCTTCTGAGGCATCAAGCTGGATCCAGTAGTATAAGTGTCTCCTATTCGTACAAAGCCAAATTCCGCTGAAGACCATATAATGAGATCTTCGGCCAAACGAGATAGATGTACCATGATTTGAGAAGCTACAAAAACATACTCCAGAATAAAGTCGCGATCACTTACCGAATCTAGAGAATTTTGACTGACTTCTTCAAAGCCTAATTCCTTGGCAACTAGTTTACGATCTAACTGGATCGTGCTCCCAGCTATAGCACCTGAACCCAGAGGTAGCACATTCATACGCTTTCTAGCGTCAGACATGCGAGTATAGTCACGCTCAAGCATTTCTACGTAAGCTAAACAGTGATGAGCAAAAGTTACTGGCTGTGCCCGCTGAAGATGCGTGTATCCAGGCAAGATCACTTCTTCATACTTTTCCGCTAAAGACACTAAGGTCTTCTGCAGATTTCTAATGGCACTTTTATCTACATCAATTTCTTCCATGACCCACATCCGCATATCAGTTGCCACCTGATCATTACGACTGCGCCCGGTATGAAGCTTTGCTCCTGCGGGAACTACATGGGTTAGGGCTGACTCAATATTCATGTGAAGATCTTCAAATTCCTCACTCCAATTAAAGAGGTCTTCATCAATCTTTAATTCTATATCTTTAAGCCCCTTTTGTATTTGACTCAATTCACGCGCCGAAAGAACACCAATCTTCTGTAGCATTCTAGCATGAGCAATACTGCCTTTAATATCCTGCCGATAGAGTCTTTTATCATAAGAAACCGATTGCGAAAATGCCTGCATCAATGCAGCGGTTTTTTCTCCAAAACGCCCTCCCCACAACGCTGAATGACCTTTTCCTGCTTTCTGACTCATGATTAAATTCTTTCTACACAGCTCCACTATCGATAATACAAATACTTTAGCACTTAAGACAATGATCCCGTGTCTATTTGTCCTCTAGCTGCTACTTAACATGCTTGGCTCTTTTTTTGAAATTAGTCCTCCTAGACTGTTTTCCAGTGGATGACTTACCATCAACTTTAGCTTTATGAGGACTTGAGGCTGGTCGTCCTGCCACACTCTGCTTTGGTAATTTTGACTTATCCTTAACACTTTTCTTATCAGATTTATCTTTACTGAGATTCTTTTCGCGTCGCTCTGGCTTACCTCTGTCGCCAAGACGAGCACCTAGCAAATCGCGCTGAATTTCCTCATCTTTTAAATATCTCCATTTTCCAGTTTTTAAAGCACCTATCTCCAAATTACCTATCTGAACACGCTTAAGTTGACGCACTTTATACCCAACTCTTAGAAACATCAACCGGATCTGACGCTTCAAGCCCTGTGTCAGGATGACTTTGACCCATTTACCATTCAAATGATAAATAGATTCCATATTAGCAAAACCAGACTCAATTAAAAAACCTTTCTTCATTTTAGGCGCCAGAGCAAAATCGAACTCTCTGTCCAACTTAACGAAATAAATCTTAGGAACTTTATGTTTTGGATGAGATAGTTTCTGCGATAAATCTCCATCATTCGTCATTACCAGCATGCCTTCGCTATCCACATCCAAACGTCCTATATAAAACATTCTGGGAAGATCACTTGGCAAATAGTCAAAGACAGTCTTGTTCATCCCTTGAGGTTCTGTTGAGCAGATAACACCAGATGGCTTGTTCAATAGCACCGTAACTGAGCGCTCGGATCTAACTTTCTTGCCATCAACCGTTACATGCGCGTCCAGTTCCACTTGATAGGATAAATTTCGAACTAAGTGCCCATTGACTTTGACTCTACCTTCTAAGATCATAGCCTCACTGCTACGCCTGGAGGCCAAGCCAGTGCTGGCTAAATATTTGTTAATCCTCATGAATGATGTCGACTAAAAAAAAGGCCAAGTGCTTGAGTCACTTGGCCGAATACAGAAAATTATCACTAAAATCTAAAAATCCGCCTTTGTTTTCGGTAACCCAATGACTTTCTGACCATCTTTCCATTTACCCTGCTTTTTGAGAACTTCTACTCTCTCGAAACGCTTGAGCACATTGCGCTTTATCGCAATACCTCCTGATCCTCTTAAACTCTTGTGCTGTGACATAAGCGACGCATAATACTCTTTGATCTAATTGATGCAAGTTTATTATTAGACGTTCCCATCCCACTGTTTTCCTTATTTTAGGAGTTTTCTATTGATTTTCCTGCTGAGAATAAACCTTCTAAGATTTTGCCTCAGAGCATCCGCATTACTCCCATCTCAAGCGAAAAAACATCTCAATTGTGAGCCACAGAATGCTCTCCGCTTCTTTTTTCACGGAAGGTATGATTGGCGAATAAGACATTTAGTAATCCGTAATTCTCCTGACGTATAAGTAAAGCATCCATTGAATACAGATGATCTAATGAAGTTGAAATAGATGCATCGCCGCTTAACCAAACAGAGTGACGAAGATGTATCGAGCACATCGTCCTAGCGTAACTCGTGACAAGCAAGAGATGGGAACGCTACCAAGCGCAGAGCACTAATCGAGATAGAATAGCTACATGGGTCTCAAAAGATGATATTTAAATGTCTCTATATTACTTAAAGCCAAGATCTTACGTAAATCCTAAGGTCTCTATAGCATGACCTAAGTTTAATGATTTAACATTCAATATTAGGGCTGCTAAGGGAGCTTCAAGTACCAAAATATGAATCTCTCCATATTTAGCAAATACTTATGCAGTGTCAGTTTATCAACTTATACAGACATAAAAGTTAAAAAAAAGTAAACTATTCCTTGCAAAATCTGTTTATAATGACACATTGACGTTGATTAATTGCTCTCTAGTTAGTCTTTTGTGACATACAAACCATATATAGAATGTTAAGACTATCTTAAGATCATGCTACAACTCATATAAATACCATAATAAGGTTTGGAGAAGGGAAAATAATGAAGAGAATTCTAGTAATTGATGATGAAAAGGGGCCACGCGACGCCGTAGCTGAGGCATTTAGATCAACTCACCACGTTCTTTCAGCAAGCAGCTCCGTAGATGCTATAGAAGTATTAAGGAATGACCATGTAGATCTCGTGCTCTTAGATATTGTGATGCCAGAAAAAAATGGAATGGAATTTCTGCAGGAACTCCGTGTGATGTACCCAGACCTTCCCGTCATCATGGTAAGTGCTGTGACATCTACCCGAACCATGGCCGAGGCCATACGACTTGGAGCTGTCGATTTTATTTCAAAACCATTCGAAGCCGAAGACCTCAGAACCATCGCTGAACAATCGCTTGTTCACACATCGGTCAGAAGACAATTGGAAGCAAATCGTCGTGAACAAGTCATCCAAAGCCCCTCCCATACAATGATTGGTGAGACCATGGCTTTTCAACATGTTTTACACAAATGCTTACGACAAACCGCAAAGTCTGACCCTTTACTCATTGAAGGCGAGCGAGGAACTGGGAAAAAGTTACTTGCACGCCATATTCACAACATTGGAGTGCGCAGTAATCAACCATTTATAGTGTTACGTTGTTCCTCCCTGCCCTCCCACCTAATTGAAGTAGAACTCTTTGGGCAGGGCAATGATAAGCCTTCTGCTACTTCAGAGCTTGAAACTATGGGACGAGTTGACCTTGCATCCTCAGGCACTTTACTATTAGAAGATGCTCATATCCTATCGCCCGAATTGCAAATGAATTTGGTAAAAATTATCAAAGACAAGTTATTCACGCGAGCAAGCAGTCAACAGGAAGTAAAAACTGATGTTAGGCTAATTTTTATTCGGTCACTTCAAGCAGACGAAGACCCAAAACAAGGCTTTATCCCTGAGCTACAATCTATTTTAGATGTCAATAGAATCTCTGTTCCTGCACTACGCAACAGAAAAGAGGATGTTCCGCTACTGGGTTACTTCTTCTTGAATCACTTCAAAAAACAGCTCAACGCGGAGATGTCGGATATTGAGAGTGAGGCTATGGAGAAATTAAGAGACTATAGTTGGCCAGGTAATATTGTAGAGCTACGCAATGTCATTGAGCGTGCAGTTATAGTAGAAGGAGTTAGCCGAACACTAAAATCTTCTTTCCTTCCTGAAGAAATCCGTGGCAGAGAGTTTGAATTAGATTTCAATCCCGAAGACATAGCTATTGAAGGAAGCCTCGAGGAAATGGTGAACGCTTTTCAGCGTAAGATTATTACAAAAGCACTGACTCAGGCTCGAGGTAGACAAGTAGGCGCAGCAAGGCTACTGAATACAACTCCTAGAATTCTAAATCATAGAATTAAGCAGTTAAATATCAAAACAGTGGCCAAATAAATCTATCGTTGTAATCATTTTGATGAGAGGGATTGAGAATAAAATTATTTGAAAATCTAGAAAAGCCATCCAAATAACTTGATTCCACCAAACTGCTTACGCTCCTCTTCTTCATTGAGTTTTTCTTCGTGGAGAAAAGGCATGGTTAATGTAGTTTGGCCTACACCTAAATCATAACTGGCACTGGGGCTGATAACCTCAAGGCCCCTCTCCGATATCATGAAAATAACTCCTGTAGCTTTCGGCTTAGAGATGTCCTCCGATTTCTTTGAGATGGAAGGCTGGCTTTTCTTAACAATAGGCGCACGTAATTCAGCTTCATTCTCAGCCCGAAGCGAGGAAACGGTTAAAATGAGCACCATCATCGAAAATACGCATCTCATACCTATATAATAAAAGAACAAAGCTGCGGTTTGTCAAATCACAAGAAGCTCCCATTTACATTTCTTGCGATCTAAAAAATCTTACTGCTTTCTGCGAAAACTTAGTATGTTATGCTACATAGATGCGTATCTTAGGAATTGATCCTTCACTTCGATGCACCGGTTATGGAATAATTGAAATCAGGCAAAGCGCCCCGCCTAGAACTATTACTTTTGGGTCAATTAAGAACCAAAACAAGCTGACTCATGCTAAATGTTTTTTTATTATTACAAGAACTCTCCAAGACCTTATTGAGGAATTTAATCCCGATGAAGCTTCGATTGAAAATATCATCTATGTGCAGAATTCTAAGACTGCCATAGGTCTTGGAGGCGCCAGGGCAGCAGCGCTTATCGCCCTCGAACAAGCTGGCTTGCCAATTTTCGAATACCCCGCCAAGATCATTAAAAAAGGAGCTACAGGAACAGGCAATGCAGCTAAAAACCAAGTAGGATTTATGATGCGTTCTATTTTGGGGCTTGATCAAACTCCCACCCCTGACGAAGGAGACGCTTTGGCTGCAGCATTAACGCACAGCCAAAATTTACACCGTAGAACGCACTGAGTTTGCTGTTTAACTAAAAGAGCCAAGCTAGACAGCTTTTATCCCTACTTACTAAATTAATCAGAATCATCACCTTCGAACTCAATGATAGCATTTAAGGCTTTCGCAAAATCCTTCATTCCCGTAGAAGGAAGAATGATAGTATCACGCCTGCCATTAACATCTTCAGTGATTTTAAGGAATCTACCTCTCTCGTTTTCCTTTAGATCAAAATAAAATTGCTTTCTTTCTACAGCAATTTTCTCGCTAATTAGAAGATTATCCATAGGGCACTCCCATTGAGGTAGGTACTACCACTCATACGCCCTTTAGACATCAAGCAAATCCTACCAACCATAAAACACTTCCTTTTATTCCAGTTGCAAGGCTTACCCCTCCTTGCCTACTGATTCTGTTATACTCTATTGCAAGAAATTGGCAATTCTTATTTTCTTGAAGGATCTTGTCCCTCAACGGCCGACCAATCCTCATTAAATTGCTTTTTTTGCTTAAATAAAACAATTCTGTCGTTGATTGCACTTACCCGCTCCGACTCTGGGAATTTCTTAACTGCCATCCTGAGGACATCTAGCGCCTTTCCGTAACTTCCCATAGCTGCATATCCGGCTGCTAGGACATCATAGCCATCTATTGATTCTCGACCTTCAAGGGATTTTTGAGCCAATGCAACAGCTAAAGGCCCGTCCCTATAACGAGGGAATGGATTAGTCGCCCTAAACCACCCTACCGTTAAGTAATCTGTTGGCGTCATTGGCTCTAATAACACTGCTTCACTTAAATCTGCCACTACATCTTCGACTAAACCCATTTTTGCACCACAATAAGCCCTCCGTATATAAACAGTAGGAGAATCCTTTTTTAGATCGAGTGCTTTCGAGTATAGATCAAAAGCTTTGGAGTACTGTTTTTGTGATTCCATTCCAAAGCCCTCTAGAACATACTCCGGAAATTTACTGAGATCTTTAAGTATGGAGTCATTCATAGCTTCATTGGCTCTGATCCCTATGCTCAAGGAACACATGATTAAAAATAAGATAACTAGCTGCTTCATCTTTTATTTCTCTAAGCCCGTATGATGGCCATGGCATGGAAACTCAAAGATCTATGAAAAATCTTGTCGCCAAGAAACATACAGTCTCCTAGAGGTATCGCCCGATTAATACATCTTCGTCAACTATCTTTTTCTTGTGGCTCAAGCTATTACACATTTCGTTCAACTCCTATTACATCTCTGGCTTGAATTGAAAAAGCTCAGATGGTCTCGTACATGGACGTCTTTTGTTGACTAGGATTCAAATTTCAAGCGATCCATTAAATTTTCACCAGCAACTAAATAGGCCTCTCGATGTGCTGGATTGGCAATATGCTCCGCGCAGTATTGCACGATGTGTAACATATCGATGCGCTTTTTAATTGGTAAGGCTAGATTTTGTTCACGAAAGGAATGCTCCAAAATTTCTATTCCTAGAGGTCCTAAATAATAATTTGCCAACAGGCTTAAGCGGCGAAAATACCCATTTGCGTCATCTCCAGTCACTTGGTAAATTTCTCGTTCAGCTTGCCTGGCTGCTTGCGCCAGATCCGAGCGGGCAGCATCCTCCATTAGCCCGACTTCTACTTTCCTGACTGCCTTATCAATATTTAAAATGGCTAAGTTTACAGGCTGACGCAAAAGGGCTACCTCAGCATCTCGATCAAAAAATACTGCCATGGTATAGGTATCGCTGAAGAGCTTGATCATGGCACCGTAATTTTCAAACTGAAATACAGATTCTTTAATCTCCTCACCAATCTCAGCTCCATACTGTAAAACCCCTTGGATGCGCGCAGCAACCTGAACCAACGCAGCATCTGTATAGTGGTTTGGCATATGCTTCGCCAGAATCTCATTATCCTCGTTGAATACAAAGACAGCTGAGACCTCATCAATTGCTACCAAACGGTCTAGTGCCGGCAAAACCCTATTTTGATCTTCCTCCATATTCTATAATCCCTCCAAGCATTCTCGGAACTGTGAAGCAAACTCATCGGGCATGACATCCTTATTCGAAACCAGATAAAAAATTTCTCCATTAGCTGATATTTGCCAAATCCTAGACTGATCAGTCTCAATATACCAATCCATTAAGCGTCCAGCTCCAAGTCCCCCACCCAGATTCTCTATTGCTTCAGAAAAATCCAGCAGCACTTGTCCATTCAATTTATCGTTTTGAACTGTTCCTGTCACCAGGCGCAAACGATCTTGACCTTCATGAAAGAGAGCAATTAACCCCTCAAGGTCACGCATTCGATCTATCAAGACAGTAAAAAGCTGACTCTCTTTATCTTGAAATCCATAGGGAGCGTCGGGCTCAACACTTACAGTTGAATTCATAGGTAAATGCTTTACCACCTCACGAACACCAGATGCAGAGCCAACCCCGCGTATATCTTCAATGAGTTTATCAATAGGATCCCATAAAGTTCTTTTGATACCTAGAGGAAGTTCCGAAATGCTATGGCTCTGTATTTGCCACGCCAAGATAATAGCAAAGGCCTGGTTACCCCATTCCCCGCCGCAGTTTGCCTCAATAATCTGGGCTTCTTTAAAATATAGAAAACCAGTCTCTCCAGATTGATCCTGCACGGTTAGCATACAATTGCGCTCAGGAAGACATTTCTCCTGAATAATTTCAACCAGGTCCATCATACGTTATATACCTCTATGTACTGATACATGCTGTATCCATGTAGTCGAACCGAAAATTTCTTTTGATTTTGAAATGAGCGCAGCAGCTCTTTGCTCTGAATCAACAAGTGCAAAAACCGTAGCACCACTACCACTCATCATAGCATCTAAAACTCCTTCTTGTCTAAGCAACCAATTCTTGGCTCCACTCAACCATATGTATTTTTCAAATACAGGAGGCTCTAAATCATTGCGCAGCTTAGTAATATCACTAGGACTGTCATCCGATTTTTTATACTTAATTGAAAGCTGACCCTCCTTCCCAATTTTTGGATTCTTGGCATAAGTCTTAAAGGCCCAAGGAGTCTCAACACCAAAACCAGGGTTAATTAAGACCGCAAATAGATCATGCTCTAAAAGAACAGGAGAAATTTTCTCGCCTCTGCCAGAACAAATAGCAGGACTATCTTGCAAAAAAAAGTTGATATCACTGCCCAAACTAGCGGCTATTTCATGCAATTGCTCTTCACCAAGCCCCGCTTGCCAAAGATCATTTACTCCTTTAATGACAGCTGCACAATTGCTACTGCCGCCTGCCAAACCGCCACCTAAGGGAATTCTCTTATCTATTGTAATACGCACTCCGCGCTTAATTCTTACTTTTTTACGAACTTCAAGCGCAGCTCGATACGCCAGATTGTCTTTACCTGCACTCAGGTTCATACCTCGAACCTGTATTTCAATTTCGTCTTCTATTTCTTCTAATTCAATACTATCATATAACGAAATCGGGGCCATTAAGGTCTCTAGTTGATGAAAGCCATCTGATCGTTTGCCCAAAATCCTCAAAAACAAATTAACTTTAGCCCTTGCCTCAATCTTCATGTCGTAGGAACCTTTTTCGCCTAAATCATGACACCTGACAACCTGATTCTCGCATTAGACTTAGATGACCCCAAAGCAGCTCTGCAATGGATAGATCGTCTTAAGCATAAAATAGGTACTTTTAAAATTGGCATGCAGCTCTTCAATCTGACAGGACCAGATTTTATTAAAGAAATCCGGCTACGAGATGCAAACGTCTTTCTCGACTTAAAATTCCATGATATCCCCAATACAGTTGGCCGCGCCATTGAGTCCATTTGCAAACTAGATGTCTCCTTTGTAACGATTCATACCATGGGTGGCCGCCAAATGATGTCTGAGGCTATGAAAGCAGCTTCGGCCTTCCCTCGAACGACTGTGCTGGGCGTCACAGTTTTAACTCACCATTCTGAAGAAGATCTAGTTGAAATAGGATTTAATCACACGCCGCAAGGGCAAGTCCTAGAACTAGCTCGGTTGGCACATTCAGCCGAACTTAAAGGATTGGTTTGCTCCCCTCTCGAGGTCTCTCTGATTAGGAGAGAATTTTCAGATCATTTCACTCTTGTCACCCCAGGAGTGAGACCCAAAGGAAGCGACCTAAATGATCAAAGCAGAGTCACGACGCCTGCTGAAGCTATTGAGCTGGGAAGTAATTACTTGGTTATTGGACGCCCTATTATGAAAGCTCAAAACCCCGAAGCCGTATTAGATAGTATCCTAAACTCTACCACCAAGAAGACAAATTAGAAAGACCACCACCTTTGTAATTGCCATGCCAAAAACTTTACAGCAGATCGCTTTCATTCACCGACTTTGCTGGCCTTACATGCGTTTGTATTGGAAACGCTTTTTCCTAGGCATCGCTTTCTGTATTTTATTTGGCTTAAGCCATGGACTTTTTGTAGGTGCTGCCAAAATTATAGCTGAACAAATCAATACTACTCCTTCCGCGATTACTGAAATCAATATCAATGCTGATCAAATCACCAATGTGTTTAGCTTTATTGAGAGCAAAATTGACCCGCTATTACCCTCCTTGCAAGAGCCCTTAACTCCATTACGTATCGTATTCGGAATCCTGTTTATTTTTTTTCTAGCAGTGTTGAGAGGCGTTTTAGGTTACATCAGCAAATATTTAATTGGCTGGGCTAATGAACGCTTCATGCGTGACTTGCGCTGTAAAATTCTAGACAAATTAATGTCGCTATCTTTAAATTATTTTAACGCTAATTCTAGCGGGGACCTCCATTCAAGTATTAACCGCGATACAGACCAACTACACCGTGCCTATCAATTGGGTCTCTCCGACCTCATCAGGGAACCCTTTGTACTTATTGGAGTTGCCGTGGGCCTAGCCATGATTAATTGGAAGCTGGCACTTTTTTCGTTTACCTTTCTACCACTATGCGCCATTCCAATTATTATTCTGGGAAAGAAGGTCAAGAAAGCTGCCACTAAAAAACGCGTGACCGATGTATCACAATCAAGCTTGATATTACAAGCTCTCTCCAATGTTCGAGTTATTAAATCATTTGGTTTAGAAAAGGTTCAAGCCTTAGAGTTTCTACAACTCTCTAATCAACTTGTCAGTCACAATATGAGAATCATACGTTCCAGATCTCTCACGAATCCTATTATAGAGTCTATTGCAGCTCTAGCCTTTGGTTTTACTCTTATATTTGCCATTTATTTTGAGTTCCGCCTACCGGACATAGCTGGATTCTTAATGGCCGTCATTTTTAGTTATTCCCCTATAAAAAAACTTGCTGGCTTAAATCTACTCATCCAACAAAGCTACGTGAGTGTGGAGCGCATCCAAAAACTCTTACTTGAAGAGCCCAATATCAAAGAAGCCGAAGATGCTATTGAACTTAAAACATTCAATCACTTACTTTCACTTCAGAGTATTTCTTTCTCATATCCTGAAAGTGAAGAAAACGCCCTCAATAATATTTCTATAGAAGTCCCTAAAGGACATCGTATAGGAATCGTTGGTGAAAGTGGTTCTGGCAAAAGCACCCTTATTAACCTTATTCTTAGATTTTATGATGTCCATCAAGGATCAATCAATATTGATGGACACAATATTCGCAATCTATCTCTCAAATCGCTCCTAAACCAATTTTCTTTCGTGGGCCAAGAAGTGCTGCTTTTCAATAAAAGTGTCTATGAAAACATTAGCTATGGCACTCTGGAAACGACAGAAGACGATATTATACGTGCAGCCAAAGCAGCTCATGCCGACTCATTTATTAGGGAACTTCCCGAGGGTTACCAGACTACTGTTGGAGAGTACGGATTTCGCTTATCAGGAGGGCAAAGGCAACGAATAGCGCTTGCCAGAGCCTTAGTTCGCAAAGCTCCTATTATTTTATTAGACGAGGCTACATCTGCCCTTGACTCTGCATCAGAATCTGAAATCCAACGGGCTATTGACAACTTACCTGAAAACAAAACCATCATCTCTGTAGCACACAGACTATCCACCCTTCGCCAAACGGATTGTATTTACGTGCTGGCCAAAGGAAATGTTGTTCAATGTGGACACTTTAAGGATCTATTAAGTGTAGAGGGCAATTTTAAATCGCTTGCTGAGAAGCAAGGAATGACGCATGCGCATCCTCATTATCAAACTTAAGCATATTGGGGATAATCTCGTCCTAACTCCTAGCATCTGTGCAATTAAGGAAGCTTATCCTCATTCTCACATCACTGTTTTGGTCCGACAGGGAGGGCAAGGCATTCTGGAAGGATGCCCAGAAATAGATCAAATTCTTACTACATCCCCTGCTGAAAAAAGTAACCGCTCCTTTTTAGGCGAGCTCACTAATACTCTCAAACTTCTTAGCCAATTGAGGGAAAATACCTTTGATCATATTTTCGAACTTACTAATGGGGATAGGGGGCGCTGGCTTGCCACGATCTCACGAGCAAAAAAACGATGGGGTATGGCCAATTCAGAAACGTCCCATTTCTGGAAATACTTTCTTAATAAACTGGTTCCAGCTCAGATAAATTGCCATAGCGTAGAAAATGACTACCAGATTTTTAGAAGCATACTAGAACTTCAAAATAAGCTGCCGCCTCTTCGCTTTCATATTACCGAGAAAGACATCGCCAGTATCCAAAGCCTACAGACTAATAACAGCATTGTGATTCACCCAGTATCTAGATGGAACCGCAAACTATGGCCCAAACACTATTGGAAAGAGCTTATTCATACGCTTGTACAGCAAGGCGAAAAAGTAGTCCTAAGTTCTGGACCAGATCCCAGAGAAATAGATTTTTGCCTTGGACTCAAAAAAAATGCTGGGGGTCATTGCAGCTTTACCGGCGGAAAACTAGCCTGGCATGAGTTAGCTGCTATACTGCAGTCCTCCAAACTTTTTATAGGTCTAGATACAGCCGTTATGCACCTCGCTGCTGCCACACAAACACCTATTATTGCCATATTCCTTCCTTGGAATATTACAACTTGGCACCCTTGGGAATGTCCATATATTGCGCCATGCCCTGAGGGCTTTAGCTTGCAACCCCATGCTCAGGCTAATCAAGAAGAAGCCCGAAAAGCCTTACACGCTTTAAAACCTCAGCTTATCCTAGAGGCCATCACACAGCTTAAAGTGCGGCCTCCATCAACTCATCCATTCGCTTAACCATCGTGCGTGGATCGTCCATAAGACCAGCTGCAATCTTAGCACTGTCAAAAACTTGCTCGACAACTTTTTTCGCTAACCCTTCATCCTTACTGCGAGTCTCATTGAGCTTTTGCATCAGCGAATGAGATGGATTAATCTCCATATTAAGAGCCTCTGAAGCCTGCTCATCAGCAGCTCCTTTTTCCCGCTGAACTGCCTTCATCATTTGCCGCATAGTTGCTGTCATATGACTATCAGGATCAATTACTACAGCAGGACTATCTACAAGACGTTTAGAAACTACCACATCCTTGACTCGATCTCCCAATGTCTCCTTTATCCAATTAGCTAAAAGACGTGCATCGTCACTCTTTAATCCACCCTTAGCTTCACGATCTTTTTCATCTACCTCTAAATCAGCTTTCTCGGCAGACTTTAATTTTTTACCATCAAACTCGTTTAGGTGCTCCATTACAAATTCATCCCATGGATCCGTTAAGTAAAGCATTTCTAGCCCTCTAGCTTTGAAAACCTCATTATATGGACTCGCTTCTGCGGAAGCACGCGATGGGGCCATGACATAAAAGATCTCTTCTTGCTCGTCTTTCATGCGAGAAACATAATCTGCGAGTGTCGTGGTTTTGCCACTCTCTGTTTCCGAAGACTCAAAGCGCAGTAGCTTTGAAAGAGCCTCTCTATGAGTAAAATCCGTAGCTACTCCTTCTTTAAGACAAGGCGAAAATTCTTTGTAAAATGCCTCGAAACTTTCGGGACGCTTTTTACTCTCCTCGTCTAAAAATTTCAGCAGACGACTCGTAATAACTTTGTTCAGCTTCTGCATCAAAGCAGAGTCTTGCATGGATTCACGAGAAATGTTCAAAGGAATATCCTCACTATCAACTACACCCTTAACAAACCTGAGCCACTCTGGCATGAGACTCTTGCTCTTGGATTCGATGAGAACTTTTTTACAGTATAGGTTTACCTGAACGTCTTGTCTACCAAGCCCCATTCGTTCCATATTCTTTTTAGGAATAAATAATAAAGATTTAATCGCTAATGGGGCATCTGCATTAAAATGCAACCGGTATTGAGGCTCTTCCATATCATGCCCAATGTATTGATAAAATTTATTATACTCTTCTTCAGTAATTTCACTTTTCGAGCGAGTCCAAATGGCTTGCACCGTGCTTACAGATTTTCCATTTAATTCGATAGGAGCCGAAACAAAATTCGAATACTGCTTGATAATCGACTCAATACGATAATCTTGCGCAAAATCTTTCTCATCCTCCTTTAAAGAAATGACTATCTTGGTTCCACGACGCAAACCTTTTTCTTCCTCTATGCTGTATTCTCCTGTCCCTTCAGAACTCCAACACCACCCCTTCTCATCAGGTAAATAGGATCGTGTGTAAACTCTTACTTCCTTGGCGACCATGAACACCGAATAGAAACCAACTCCAAACTGGCCAATCACATCAAGGGCTGCTTTCTGATCTTTATCTGCCTGAACCTTTGTTAGGAATTCCTTAGATCCAGAGTGCGCAATCGTGCCAAGATTGTTTACCAAATCATCCTTAGTCATTCCGCTACCCGTGTCTTCAATTGTAATTTGATTAGCCTCGCTATCAGTTGTTAGTGCAATACGCGCCTCTAAATTCTCATCCGCTATGGCATTTCCAGCTACTTGCTGAAATCTTAGACGCTCTAGTGCATCAGATGCATTTGATATCAACTCCCGCACAAATATCTCCTTATCTGTATAAAGGGAGTTGATTACAATATCTAATAACTGCTTAACTTCTGCCTGAAAGGTATGCTTTTCCATGGAACTCATAAGGACAAAAAGATAGAGATTTAACTTTTCATGACAAGCTTCCGATTTATTTTAATGTAAGATCCCGGTTAGCTGAGATGAACTAGTCTCATTGACAAGATCATTCTTACTAACTAGAAATTGTAGTGTTGAGAGCAACAGGCTCTTGGTATTTTACATAAAATAAAGTAGAAACTTATGATTGAACAGTGTTGCAAGTTGCTAGGTTTAGCCTGCGCCGGACTTATCTATTCTTATATCCTTCCAGCTAACGCCATTGCCATTTCAGCTAGCCAACTTAATTCCCAGCTCTATGCGGAAAGCGCGCTCCTAGTTGACCAAGCAACTGGCAAAATATTATATGAAAAAAGACCTAAGTCGAAGAGGTACCCAGCTAGCACTGTAAAACTTTTAACAGCACTTTTAGTTTGGGAAAAAACGAAGCTAGAAGGCATGGTCACTGTTCATGCAGATGACACAAAAGTAGAGCCCAGTCATATTCCACTCAAAGTCGGTGAGCAAGTCTCGGTAAAAGACCTTGTATACTCGCTACTCATTGGCTCAGATAATGACAGCGGGATGGCCCTTGCTCGACATGTTGCTGGCTCCATCCCGAATTTTGCCAAAATGATGAATGCACGAGCCAAAGCCTTGGGCTGCACCCACTCAAATTTCACAAACCCACATGGCTTACCAGACCCTAAGCAGGTCGTATGTGCCAAAGATATGCTAAAAATCTTTCAAGCCGTCATAATGATCCCGGAGCTAAGGCAAATCTGCACGACTAAGAATTTCGTTTTAAAAACCAAAGCCAGAACACAAACAGTAAAAAATCACAATAAGCTATTGGGTAAGTATCCTGGCATGGGCCCAGCAAAAACAGGTTGGACTCACGCATCACAACATACGTATGCTGCCTCAGTAAGTCGTAATGGAAGGGAGCTACATTTGATCATTCTCAAAAGTAAAAATAAATGGATGGATGCACCAAAGCTACTTGACTACGGGTTTGCTAATCTTCCAGAAATTCGCAACGTAGCTCAATTACAAATGAAGACCTCCTCTATTTCGTCAACACCAGAGTCCAAATATGAGGACGAACGAAGCATGCCACTACCAGTCAAGCGTTTGCCTATCGCCCCGACGACTGCTACGAAATCTCGCCCCAAAATTGTTACCAATGCTGTTCCACATCCCTCTCCAAATTATATTCGACATGTAGTAAAAAGAGGTGACACACTATATTCCATAAGCCGCCGATATGGTTCCAAAATCTCCGAGTTAATTGCTATCAATAATATTAAGGACCCCAATCTCATCAGAGTAGGAACATCCCTAAACATTCCTTCTTCAGTTATGGTACCCAATGACTCTTCTTAGAATTATTTTTATTGAGAAAGTCAGAAAGCAAAACGCCTTTATCCTGCTCAATTCAGCATCCAATCTGCTATCATTGTAGAATTAAGGTTTTCAAAAACAAAAGGCTTGGATACAAGATACACTTCATAACTCAGTCTACAGATAGAGTTTTAAGTTCTCTACCAAATAAATCTTTTGGCTTTTTGTTTATTCGCTGAAGCTCTTCCTCCATTTGGTGATAATATAAATAATCATCTTCTAGAGTCGTCATAGGAAAGTTTACTTCTGCCCAATCCATAAGGTCATTCATTCTAGCCTGATATTGAGCAAGATTTGTCTCTAGCTTTTCTGCCCAGGCTATACACTCTAAATAATCCTTATGTTTATTAATTAGCCATGCCTTCAAAGCAAAGTAGTACGACTCAATTATCCTTATCCAAGAGTAGGCCCCTCGGGATTGCAAAAATTTCAGTTCCTTTAAAATTTTCTCAAACTCTTTTTTGCGACGAAACTCAGGAGAAGCATCTTCAGGCAATTCTTTGATTGAAAATAGCCGTGACTTACTCTCTTCCTCCATAAAAACTGAAAAATCCATTAAGCCACTCAACTGGCTAGCTGTTTCTTCCCAAGTCATGATGGGAACTGCTTTAGGCTCGGGTTTTCTTAGTGCCCCTTTCCACCATTGATTATTAATTGAACTTTGCACCCAATAACGACTACCTTTTTTATTCATACTTTTTTTAATCCACTGTCTTATCGCTTTGCGTTCAGGTTCATTAGATGTTGCTGCCATTACTAATCGACGACAAAAAACTCTTTGCATTTGCTTTTCCAAATAATGGTTTGTATGACCATCCCAATTTTGAATTTCTTCTAATGTTGGAATATTATTACGCGCATCAAAACGCGTAATAACCTTTTGATACAAGTCTACTTCCTTACCTAAAACCCCGAAAACCAGTCCTTCCACTAACCAATAAGGTGGCTCCGGAGGAACCACTTTTTCCAAATCTTCGTATTTATCTCTATGTGAATTCAACCAAAACCCTTGTAAAACACAAAGCACTGTAGTCCGAACGAGCTGCTCCCGGTATAGCTCCATGCTATTCCAACCCTCAATTTTAAATGCCAGAGAACTACGCAGATAAACTGACCTAGGAAATAATTCCGCCTCAAGGGGCTCACGATCTCTAGAATACCAAATCCAATTCAGTGAAATATTATCAAAAAAGTCAGCGCCAAAAATTTTTGCTAGATACTCCATCGCACTTGTCACAGTCTTAAGAATTTTTTCAGATTCAATAACATCATCACACTGAATAGTAATGGGCCAGTCGCCGCTTTTATTGGTGATTAATTGGCTCGCTTTACTTTCAAAAGCAAGGGCTCCTAGAAAGATCGCACAAAGAACAGAGATTCTCGGCAAAATCATATTCTTATACTAAAGGAGCTATAATAAATGACAAGATGCTTGCCAATTCTTTCATTGCTATACATAACAATTCGACTGTGGATATTAAGGTATATTGGAAAAGGAAGCAAAAGCTAGTCGATCAAGCTCTGAATCGTGAACTGCCTCCTAAGGACAAAAAGCCAAGCACTATACATACCGCTATGAGGTATAGTATTTTTGCCGGAGGCAAAAGACTACGGCCTATTATTTGTTTGGCCTCTGCTGAGGCTTTGGGAGGAGATGTCCAAAACGCACTACCTCTTGCTTGTGCAGTAGAATGCATTCACACCTACTCACTTATTCATGATGACCTTCCCTGCATGGATGATGACGATCTTCGCAGAGGAATGCCTACTTCTCATAAGAAATTTGGTGAAGGTATAGCAGTTTTAACAGGGGATGCTTTACTAACGGAGGCTTTCGCCATTGCTAGTCGCTGTAAAGGCTGGAAAAACTACTCTACTGCAAAAATTATTCAAGAAATAGCGCAGGCTAGTGGAAGCCAAGCCCTCATAGCAGGACAAGTTGTAGACTTAGAATGTGAAGGGAAAAAAATAACACCTACTCAGCTACGCTACATACATAATAATAAAACAGCAGCCCTTATTAGCGCATCTATTCGCTTAGGGGCTATGTCTGCTAACGCATCGCCAAGCAGGCTTAAACTCATGACAGAGTTCGGGCAAGCCCTTGGTCTAGCCTTCCAAATTATCGATGATATTTTGGACATTACACAAACAAGTGCTGAGCTCGGTAAAAGTGCGGGCAAGGACCTCACCTCTGAAAAGGCTACTTACCCATCTATACTAGGTATGGCCAAAGCTCAAAAGGAAGCAAAACGGCTTACTGACTTAGCTTTTAATAAGGTTCGATCTTTAGGGAAGAAAGCCGAAGCTTTACAAGCTATTTCTGCTTATTTACTAGAGAGAAAAAGCTAAGAAGTCTGTTCAGACAACCGTTTTAGGGCAAGAGCAGCTCTCTTATTTGCTCCAGGTTTGCCCAAACTGTTTGCAACTTCATCAAGCTTCTCGCTGGTCTTTTCTAACCAATCTGACTTCCCTAAAACCCGACGAGCTGCCTCAAAGAGCAATTCCTCGTTAACTCGGGATTGTAAGAACTCAGGAACAACCTTTTCCTTAGCCAAAATATTCACAATGCTTAAATAAGGTAATCTGACTAATGCTTTACCTAACCAGTAAGTTACATTACTTACGCGATAGACTACAAACATAGGTAAACGCGCTAAACAACACTCTAATGTAGCTGTTCCAGATGCAACTAAGGCTAGCGAACAGCGTCGAAGGTGAGTCAATTGATAACCTTGATGAATCTCTAGGGATAGAGCTCCAACATCTTGCTCTTCAACTATGCTCTCAATCAACTCTCTAGCTCTGTCATCAGCTGCTAATAGAACAAAGTCGATTCCCTTTTTATAGGCACTCAATAACTTTGCAGCTCGCAAGAAAACAGGCAGGTGCGTATTAATTTCTTTCCTACGGCTTCCAGGCATAAGAGCGATTCTAAGCTTTCCCTCTTCAGCTTTGACCTCAGTAGAGGCGACTTGCCATCTATCCATAATCGGGTGGCCTATCCACTTCGTCTTAACCTTAGGTGCGTTATTTTGGTACCATTCTTCTTCAAAGGGTAATATCAATAAGACGAGATCAATATACTTAGCCATCATTCTAGCTCTACCACTCTTCCATGCCCAGACTTGAGGACTAATGTAGTAGACTATTCTCGTTTCGGGAAACATCTCTCTCACCTTTTTGGCAATGCGAAGATTGAAACCAGGATAATCAACAAGGATTAATACATCTGGGCGAACGTAGTCTATGTCAGCCAATACTTTTTTAAATAAACTCAGAAATTTAAAATACTTTGGTAGAACATCTGTTAAACCAACTACCGCATGAACTGTCATATCAAAAAGCTGTTCCTGCCCTGCACTACGTAAATACCTGCCTCCTATGCCTTTAAAATTCGCATTAGGGTAATACTTTTTTAAAGCAGTCAGTAGATCTGAAGCGTGACGATCCCCGCTAACTTCTCCTGCGATGATATAAAAATGTGTCTCTACTTGACTGACTTCATTCATGCTCAAAGCTCGGATTCTAGGACCTGACAAGAATTTGACCAGATTTGATCGCAAATTTTCGCAGCCGTCTCTAATGCCCTTGTTGCATGGTCGCCAGAAACTTTCGGCTTTCCTTTTGCAAGAATACAGAGCAAGAAGTCATCAAGTTGCCTAAGCAAAGGCTCCTCCTTTAAGATTGGTATGCTATCTCGCAAAATCTTATTTTCGGATTTGCGATAAATTTCCCCTTTTTGCGCATAGTAATCTAGGGATATATAGGCATCATCTTGAAATATACGGATCTTTCTCATTTTCTCAGGACTGATGCGACTTGTGGTGATATTAGCCACACAGCCATTTTCAAATTTGATTCTAGCGTTAGCAATATCCTCGCTCGAGCTGAGAACGGGAATGCCCACTGCGTCAATCGACGCGACTGATGAATTCACAAGATGTAGGATAACTTCTAGATCATGAATCATTAGGTCCATCACCACCCCAATATCTGTGCTCCTATCTGGGTAAGATGATAGTCGGTGAGCCTCTATAAAGCGGGGATGTGCTAAACGCTCTTCCAAAGCATCCAGCACAGGATTATAGCGCTCGACATGTCCAACCTGTAAGACCAGCCCATTACTATTAGCCAACTCCACCAATTCGGTTGCTTGCTCTGTAGTAGTCGTAATTGGCTTCTCAATCAATAGATGCTTTCCTTTGTTCAGTAGAGATATGCCTATCTCATAGTGAAATGTAGTAGGCGTAACAATTGAAAATGCCTCTACTTCTTTAGCTAGCTTATCTAAATCAGGCCAAAAACTAGTGCCATACTTAGAGGCAATCTTTTCCCCAAGTCGAGTATCTATATCATGAACCCCTACAAGTTCCGCACGATCCAATTCGGAAAAAATGCGCGCATGGTTTTTACCCATATGACCTACGCCAATAACACCTACACGAATTTTTTTACTCATTGCCTGTCTTCATTCCCATTAGCGTGACTTTTTCACTCTTCGCAATCTGTAAAACTTCATCAAACCCTAAAATTAAAGTCTTTTCAGCCTCACAAATAATACCATTTACCCCTGAAGCTCCAGCTATTCGCAAGGTATCGGGCCCTATAACGGGCACATCAAAACGCATATCTTGATTAGGCTTTGATACTTTAACCATGGTCACTGAATTCTTTCCCAGCTGCCCCCCCCTTCGTATCGTGCTATTAGTACCATCATACCCCTCCACTGCAAGAACCGTACCCTGCTTCACAATAACTGTTTGTCCAATATCTAATTCACTCACCTTCTTAGCTAGAGGCCAACCAAATCTTGCATCATTCAACAAACGCTTTGATTCCCTGGGCCCTGCTATATGACCTTCTCGAGCTACATAGTCCTCTAAAAAGGTCGTTGAAGGGAGGAGCTTAGCACCAACCTTAGCTAATTCAGCCCCAATTGCTCCAAATATTGACTCCGCATTACGTTTTTTCAATCCAGCCAAGACGGCAATAGCTTTCATATCTGGCCTAAGATCAAAAAGACGCTGTGGGGTCATTTGTCCCGCCATAATCACATGGGAGACTTCATATTGCTTGAAAAAGTTTAACATTTTACCTAGTTGCCCTACACGATGCCATAAGACAATATCAGCTAATCCAGCAAGAGAGGGGTCAGTCTCTCCTTCAACACATGCCATAAAAATTTCTCTTACTCCAGCTTTACGAGCCTCTGTAAGAATCAGCTCTGGATAGATTCCTTTGCCCGCAATCAACCCTAGCCTATCGTTGGAAAAACTTTCTCTAATCATTTATAGTACGTGACTTATAACAGATAAGTTATCAAATCAACCTTGACCTTAAAATCTGATTCTCTATATTGTTGATAACTCGCGATCAAAGGATTACGAAGTTATTGGAAAGGTGGAGACCTTAGGTTTCCGCTTTTTTTTTCCTTAGAAGATATTGAATGAAAGTGAAGTTATGAGCCAGGAGTTTTTATCAATCCTCGAGTACATGGAGAAGGAAAAGGGCATAGACCGGAATGAAATGATCAGCGCTATCGAGTCCGCCCTGCTTTCTGCTGCGCGCAAAAGTTTCGCCCAAGCCAAAGACCTTCGCGTTGAAATTGATCACAAAACAGGCAATATTAGAGCATTTGCCCAGTTTCGTGTAGTAGAAAAGGTTCGCGACTCCGGATCAGAGGTGGCGTTGATTAAAGCAAGAGCACTAAAAGTAACAGCTCAGCCCGGTGATGACTTGGAAATGGAAATTCCTCCAAAAGAATTTGGCCGCATTGCAGCTCAGGTTTTCAAACAAACTATTAATCAAAACATTCGCTCTATAGAGAAAACAATGATCTTTGATGAATTTAAAGATCGAGTTGGTGATATTATTACAGGCACTGTCAGACGCTTTGAGCGTCAGAATGTCATTATTGACTTAGGTAAATTTGAAGCTGTCATGCCTTCAAATGAGCGAGTGCCTACTGAGGACTATACCCCTGGGGAACGAATTAGAGGCCTTGTTCTTTCTGTTGATAGTGCCCCTCGTGGCCCTGAAATTGTTGTGACTCGCAGCCACCCGCAATTTGTCCGCAAGTTATTCGAGTTAGAAGTCAGCGAGCTACATGATCATACTGTTGAGATTAAAGCACTGGCCAGGGAACCAGGTTACCGCACCAAGCTAGCTGTCTGGTCGAAAGATGAAAAAATAGATCCAGTGGGAGCGTGTGTTGGACTGAGAGGAGCTAGAGTTAAGAATATTGTCCGTGAACTAAACAATGAAAAGATCGACTTATTTCGCTGGTCAGACAATATCCGTGAGCTGGTCCTTGAGGCTCTTAAACCTGCCAAGCTTAAAAAGCTTGAGGTGGATGAAGAAAATAAGCGAGTGACAGTTATAGTAGACGACGAAAACCTTTCACTAGCCATTGGCCGCAGGGGTCAAAATGCTCGCCTTACTGCAAAACTAACTGGCTGGAATATTGACATCCAAAAAGAAGAAATTGAAGTCGAAGGCTTTGAACAGAAATTAGCTAAAGCTGCTGAAAATCTCGCCAAACATCTCAAGATCGAGAAAGAAATGGCAGAAACTGTCATTAAAGCAGGCTTTGGAAGTATAGAGGGTATTTGTGAAGTCTCTCTAGAAGACCTGAAAGAAGGCCTTCCTGATATAAATGAGGAAAAATTAGAAGCCATTAAAGATAACGCGCACAAAGCACTGCATGCTATGCGTTAAAAGATAACATACTAGAGAGCTCAATAATCGAATGCCTATCAAGCAACCTAAAAAGACTGCTGCAAAAAAGACTGCCGCAAAAAAAGCTGCTCCCAAGAGCAAAGCCAAAGCCTCTAGCAGTGTTGACAAGAAAGAAGCACCTGCTACTAAAAAGAAGGCTACCGCACCTAAGCCCAAGACATCTCTTGCTGAAAAGCCCAAGCCAAAAGAGGATGAGACACCCAAGCCTCATACTTCTCCTCAGAGTGAAGCTAAGGTAGTAGATCCTAGTCCAACCCCACCAGCACTAACAGATAGTAATCCGTCCGCAGCTGCAGATGACAAAGTGGTCTCAATGAAGCCACCGATTGTCGTCAAAGATCTAGCTGCACGCATAGGTTTAAAACCCTTTCAGGTCGTTCATCAACTCATGGAGATGAATGTCTTTGCAACTCTAAATCAGACCATTGAGGAAGACATTGCCACTAAAATATGTGAAAAGAATGGTTTTGAATTTGCTCTCGAAAAACGCGAAAAAGGAGCAGGAATTCATAAAGTAGAGGAAGTCATCGAAGAGCCGCCGCCACCGCCGCCGCCCGCTGAAGTCAAGGATCAATCAAAACTATCCCCGCGCCCTCCTATTATCACCTTTATGGGGCATGTGGATCATGGGAAAACCTCCCTACTAGATGCTATTCGACGAACGAAAGTTGCTGCCGGTGAGGCAGGCGGAATTACCCAACACATCGGTGCATATAGCATCGAAAAAAATAGCCAGACCATTACTTTTTTAGACACACCTGGACACGCAGCGTTCACTGCAATGAGAGCTAGAGGTGCCACCATAACGGATATTGTTATTATTGTTGTAGCAGCAAATGACGGCCTCATGCCCCAAACCATTGAAGCTATCAAACATGCCAAGGCCGCTAATGTGTCCATTATCGTTGCTATCAATAAAATAGACTTACCCACTGCAAACCCTGATAAAGTTAAAGCTCAGCTTCAAGAGCAGGACCTCGCTCCGGAAGAATGGGGAGGTAAGACCATTGTATGCGAAGTATCTGCCGTAAAAGGCACAGGAATGGATAATTTGCTGGAAATGATGCTACTGGAAGCCGAAGTAATGGAGCTCCGAGCTGAAGATACCGGGCTAGCCAGGGGTCTTGTTATTGAAAGTCAAATCGAAGTAGGTAGAGGTCCTAATGCCACGATCATTGTTCAACATGGCAAGTTAAAGGTCGGAGACGCATTTATTTGTGGAAATTATTGGGGCAAAGTCAAAGCGCTTATCAATGATGTCGGAGCTTCTGTCAAATCTGCTGGGCCTTCTACTCCCGTAAAAATACTAGGATTCAATGGCTCTCCAGTGCCCGGAGAAGAATTCGTTGTCATGAAGAACGAGCGAAAGGCTCGAACCCTGGCCGAGGAAAGAAGCAATGAAGAGCGTATGGGTAAATTACAGAAGGGATCAAAGGTAACTCTCGAGACTCTCTTCCAAGACATGCGAGACGGGCAAAAGAAGATACTACCTGTTGTCTTGCGTTCAGATGTACAAGGATCTCTCGAAGCAATCATTGAGTCTCTGAATAAAATCCCTAGTGATAAAGTAGAACTTAATTTTATTCTCTCAGGGGTTGGCCCCATCACCGTAAATGATGTTCTTCTAGCAAAAGCATCGAATGCAGTTATTTTGGGCTTCAACACGCGCACTGACAGTAATGCTGCCTCAGCATCCAAGAAAGAAGACATTCAAATCAAACTTTACAGTATTATTTATGAGCTTATTGACCAAGTTCGTGATGCTATGGCAGGGCTATTGGACCCAGAGGAACGCGAAAGCCACATTGGCAAAGTTGCAGTTAAAAAAGTCTTTTCTTTATCCAAGTTCCCTGTAGCCGGATGCGTCGTTGAAAGCGGTCGTATCACCAAATCATGTCGAGCCCGTATCACACGTGATCATACTCCGATATATGATGGATCTGTGGTAACCCTTAAGCGTTTCCAAGATGAAACTAACGAGGTCCGAGCCGGAATGGAGTGCGGCGTTCGTTTAGGAGACTTTAATGATTATGAAGAGGGTGATATTATCGAGTGTTACGTATTAGAAAAAGTGGCACAAACTCTCGAATAATCTTTTTCATGACTCGTAGAACTACTCGTCTTGCTGAAGTTTACAAAAGTGAGCTCAGCAGGATACTATCACGAGAAAAGTCTCTTGAAGGTCATCTAATTACTGTCACTGATGTAGAAATTAGTCCTGATCTAAGACAAGCATTTATCTACGTAAGCACTCTTAATAAAGATTTAGCACCAGAAGATCTACTGCATAAACTCAACGATTTGAGAGCAAACCTACAGAGTAATATCGCCAAAAGGGTTGTTATCAAATACACCCCCCGCCTCAACTTTAGATATGATCAAACCTTAGTTCGTGGAGATCGCGTGATAGAAATAATGAACCAGTTGGACTCCCTGGTCGATGAAAAGCCGATCGACGAAAAAGATAATCTCAAAGAAACTCAATAAAATCTATGGCTATTTATAGCTCTACCAATTCCTTATTTCCTATACCTGGGATAGAATTTTAAGTTGATGATTGAAATAAATTATCCTGTTGGAACTCCTGACAAAGTTATGTATGCTACAATAATTATATATGGGTTTACACTTTAGTCGACTAGCACTTAAAGCCTTTACATCCTGGTTTTCGAAATCAGGCAAACATACACGCCATCTCAAATCATCAGCTTTCACCCTCATGGAGCTGTTAGTTACCATCGGAATTATCGCTTTAGTCATTGCCCTAGCCTCACCCACTATTCATCGTTCCCTGTTTGGAGGAGGTAGCAATAAGGCTGTCATAGAGATATCTAATTCCGTAGAGTCGGCAAGACAATTTGCGATCAGCAACGGAACTTATGCGTATGTTGCCATCACGGAGCCTGATCCGGATACAGGAAAAATATACATAGCAACCATAGCCTCTCGTGATAGCTCTCCCGGCGGAATCTATGATTTATCTAGAGCGAAAGCTGTAAATATCAACCCGAGTAAGAACAATGTGGAAAATTTCCAACTCATTGGAAGCATCACCGGAATTGAGGAATGCATTCTGGTCGATGAGTTGCCTGAGACTGACTATTTCCGCGAGCATCCTGAATTAGGTGATGACCCTTCATATTTTGCTGATGGGGAACTTTTCACATATGACTCACGTGTTTATGGCAGACTCGCTTTTACCCGCACGATTCAATTCAATCCCTTGGGAGAGGCCAAGGTAGCTAGGGCTCTACCAGGCTCCATACAATTGGTGGTATTGCCAGTCATTGGCGGGACGCCAGATGAGCCCTTATTAGATGATGAAAAAGCCTCTGTCATACGCATTGCGGGACTGACAGGAAGACTGAGAATCTTTACTCAATGAATTTAAAGTATTCCAAGAATAGAGCAAAAAAAAAGACAACAGGCTTCAGTCTAGTAGAGATAGTAGTGGCGCTTGGTATTATGTCTTTTAGTGTAGTGGCTATTCTTGGTCTTTTTAGCTTAGGTCTTGATAGCGTTGGAGACAGTGAGGCCAAACTTGCTGCCGCTAATGTAGCAAGTGAACTCCTGGAGAGATGGAAATCTGATCCAACCAGGCAGATGGAGGACATGCCTATTTCCTCTATCTATAATATTGAGGCTTTATCTCAAAACCCACCATCATCTAGCACTGTTGAATACATCGATGAGAGCGGAAGAAAAACATCTCAGCAAGAAGCTAAATTTCGTCTTGAATACCGTATTTGGAATGCGTCTGCCACAGAGGGAAGTGCCGCAACAACATTTGTTAGAATCCAGCTTCAACTCTTTTGGCCAGCAGCCTCAAAAACAATAACACCAAATAATACTTACGAAGTAATGACTACCGTTAGGGTCAATCGTATTGAAGAACAATCTGAATAATCGATCTCATGCGTAAACTCTATTTTGACAATACATATCTTAGATCCAACAAACGCAGTCTAACCAGAGCAAAACCATTGTCACGCAGTGGCTTTACATTGATAGAAGTGCTAGTAGCAGTATCCGTTCTCACCATTATTTTTAGTATCCTTGTCAGTATTCTTGGCACTATGTCATCTGCATGGTCAACCTCCAGGGGTAAAATGGATAACTTTTCCAAAGCACGTGCCATTCTCAATTTGATGCATCAGGATTTGAGTAATTCTGTCATTAGACAAGACCTCCCCTCATTTACTGAAAATAAAAAGAACGAGCTAGGCTTTTTTGTCCGTAACTTTGGACAACGCAAAGAGAGCAAATCAGCAAGACCACTTACTTATGTTACCTATGGAACCATTGAAATAAATGGCAGAAAAGTTCTAGAGAGGGTTGACCACCCATATGATTTTTTGGGCGGAGCTCCCGACTGGCAATCTCTAACTTCAGAGGACTCTCTTGGCTTTAAGTTAACTCAGCCTAGCTCAGCGATTCGTAGAGATGTTTGTGAAGGAGTCCTCGCATTTAGCTACTACTTTATTAATGAAAACGGAACCTCCTCCCGAATTTTCAATTCTTCGGGAGACGATCGGACAACCGCGGTACTAGTTGCTTTCGTTGTAGCGAGTGAGAAAGCAGCTCTGTTTTTACAGGAGCTAGATAAAACAGCTGAGCTAAGTAAAAGACTCAAAGATTTATCACCATCTAGTGATGGCTGGAAAGTAAAAGCCTCTTGGCAGGACTTTCTAACTGCCCCAGAAACATATGAAGAATATCCACCCGAGATTCTTTCAAATATTAGAGTATATCAACGAGTGACTCCTATTAGCCCTGGATACCTTGTTCCCTCTACCACCCTTAACTGATCAAGAGCTATTTTTTAGATCAGTTGGAGATTCATGAAAATCTGCTGACATGCCAGTTGTCTCGTGAATCTTAAACAGTATCATCCGGTTCTAAAGCTAGGCTTAAGGTTTCCGGGACAGGGCTCAATTCGTTTTCTCTGGGACATGTGGCTGAGTCTTGAGAGTTTCCGCCAACTGCCTCTCTTCCTCGGATTGCACTTCCTCGTGATACTCTTGGTCGGCATTGACTTCCCAAAGATTGTGATTTTCTCCTAGAATATTTTTTACTGCCATCATTGCTGTCAACATCGAGTGATCTTGGTTATTGTATTTATGCATACCATTTCGGCCTATCAACTGCAAGTTAGGTAAGGTAGCAAGAAAAACTTTTACCTTTTCCAAGGCCTCTTTATAGACTGAGTCATAAACTGGATATGCTTTAGGCATCCTCACGACGGTGCCATCTTGCACATCCTCGGCCTTGGCTAGACCAAGCTGATCTATCTCTTTACGCCCAAGTGCTACAAGGTCCTCATCTTTCATAGTCCATAGCCCATCTTCTTCAAAACAAAAATACTCTAATCCCAGGCAGGTCATTCCTTTTTCAGGAACCATGTCAGGACTCCAATTTTTAAAATTTTGAATGCGCCCTACTTTCACATCGGGATCATGTATGTAAATCCAGTTATCAGGGAAAAGATCATCCTGCTCAATAATCAACGCCACCGTCAAAAAATCTCGATAACTCAGCTGATTTGCTGCTTCAACAATATCTGCGGGAGGCGTGGGCTCTAATTTCAAGATTAGCTCTTTGATCGGAAGCGTGCTCAGAAAATCAGTACCTTGCAGCGCATGCGAGGTTCCATCCTTTTGAACTACCTGCACAGCTTTGACTGACCCGGGCTCCCAATATATTTTATCTACGCGACTCTCCATCTGAACACGATTACCTTTTTCCTCTATTAACCCCTTGAATTCATTCCACATCTGCCCCGGACCAAGAGGTGGATAGTCAAACGCATCTATCAAAGTTTTAATCACCTTTGACTTATTGCCAGTTGGCATTTTAAGTAAGGCGTTTATTGCAGCTGACAATAATGAAAGTCCCTTAATACGCTGTGCTGCCCACTCTGCGGTAATCTCAGAACAAGGTATCCCCCACACCTTCTCAGTATAGGTCTTGAAAAAAGTATTAAAAAGGCGTTTGCCGAAACGATTACACACCCAGTCCTGAAAGGTTTTTTCTGGCTTGATGGGGAACAACATAGCCTTCATGTAGCTTATAAAAATCAAGAAACTATTCCATATGCCCAATCCCATCAAGGCATTCATAGCGCGCAGTGGGTAATAAAAAAATTTCTTCCTATAATAGATTCGTGACATGCGGCTTCGTCTCAAAAAACGATCTCCCATTACTTCTCTCCACAAGTCATCCACCATCTTTGCTTTTGTGAAGAATCGATGCCCTCCAATGTCAAAATGATATCCTTTATAGCTCGCTGTCCTTGAAATCCCACCAACTACATTATCCTTCTCTAAAACGGTGGCCTTTTTTTCCGCTTTTGTAAGTTTGTAGGCTGCTGTAAGACCCGCTGGCCCTCCCCCCATCACAACAACATGCATATTGTCTTCAGACATTGTATATCTTTCAAAATGATTCTTTTTTACTATGGATGCAAAGCTCTTAAACGTATATGCATATCGAAAAAGATATAGCAAATTTAAAGAAAAAGTTAATTCACGAGATGAAACAAGATCAAAATAAATAATTATTATCCATATTTTGAATTAAAAGTCACATCACTTCTCTTTCTGTCTTAATAATTATTTAACCCTATTTTATGATTTTTATCACTTATATGTAACAGAAATATCATGATAAAGACATAATACGCCTTTACTTTACTTAAATGATATTTTAACTTCCTTAAGTCTTACGAGATTGCAGTTCTATAAAACGGATAGCCTATATGAAATTAAAACCCATCAAAGTTACAATAATAACTGCCGCTATATCAATGATGAACGTGCTATCATCATATGGTGTAATAAATTTCATTACCTTTGATGAACCAGAGCAAGCATTTCAACATGGAAGTATCGTCACTAGTTCTGCTTTTGGTCCAACCGGTGACCAGTATAGCGGGGTCTCCCTGTCAGTAAGTAATCCAGCCAGATTACTTAGTGTTGGAGCTACTTATAATACAAATGTTTTGCTAGGATTAGACCCAGATCTTCAAGCACCGTTCAGCGGCGGCAACATCCAAAACTTAAATTTAGGAAATGCTTTAATTATTGCTGAATTCCTCTTGGGCTTCAATAGCGGAATACTAACATTCCCTAGTGACCAAAGCACTGGCGGCCTTTTCACTATAGAGTTTCAAAGCGACCTAGTAGACCGTCTCTCATTCGCAGTGATCGACTTTTTAAACAATGGCACCATATTGGATGTGACATTAACAGATAGCCTCGATAATAGTGTTACACTTACTATAAGCGATTTGGAAGACCTGACTTCAGGTGAGGTCTTTGGAAGCAATACAGCTAATCAGTTTGGATTTATAGATGCAGCAGATTATGGACTACAGAATATTAAAGAGGCCGTCATTGAGACAGACGACAGCATTGCTATAGATAACATTATATATAACGTAGTGCCCGAGCCTTCGACTTATGCTCTACTAATGATTGGGCTAGCAATCTTAGGCTATATGAGATTTAAACTCGAATAATGCAATACAAACTCAAACTTTTTTTTCATAATATCATCTCGATCCATCTCCACCAAAGACTAACTGAGACATAGCACACGAGCAGTGCAGTTGCGAACTGTATGCTCCTACCATATAGTTTCTTAGCTCCAAGAAAACTGCCAATCAATCCAGCTACTGCGACTACTAATGGCAATAAAGCATAATCGGTTAGCAGATCAACATAAATGGCTATATCATTAGGAGCTCTTTTTGATAACTGTCCTATCAAGCCTGTTAGGCTATTGAGAAATATAAAGCTACTAGCTAACGAGGCAATTTGCTGAGGTGATGCCCAGCGTAAAAAATATAGTAGAGGCGAAAGGAATATGCCCCCACCAATCCCCACAACTCCAGACAGAAACCCAATCACAGCTCCCGAAAAAACTCCAATGACCCAAAACTTTTGAACTCCAGGCTCAATCAGGTCCTTATCTGCAAATTTTTGATTCCCAAAAAATAAATGAAAAGATGCGTAAGAAAGAGTGCTGGCTAGAAGGAAAACAAAGATTTCCTTAGAAACATCCATACTCCCGGCTAAATAAGCACAGGGCATAGAGGCAAATAAAAATGGGCTCAATAGCTTTGCCTGAAAATGCCCCGCTCGAGTAAAATTAATAGCACCTGCTAAGCTAACAACTAAATTACAAGCCAAACCAATGATCGGAATAATCTCATAAGGAAATTCGAAAAGTATGAGCAAAGCAATGTAAGAAGAACCCCCACCAAATCCTGCAATCGAATAAATCAAAGCAACTAAGAAAAATAAAGCAGGCAAGATCCAAGACATCTCAATGCTCCTTAGAGTTTTAAAAGGATTTGCTTAACTTCGGCCTAGATCCAGTCAAATGTTCTAGACACTCAGCTATAGCAGCTAATAGTAAGGGCAGGATTTGCCTTACTGCTTTAGGATTACCTGGCAAATTAATAATTAAGCTTTTTCCCCGGATACCCGCGGTAGCTCTGGAAAGAATAGCAGTCTTAACAATTTTAAAAGACTCCGTCCTCATCACTTCGCCAAAGCCGGGAAGTTCCTTTTCCAGGACTGCAATTGTCGCTTCTGGAGTCACATCCCTAGCACTAGGTCCTGTTCCTCCCGTAGTAATAATCAAAGAACAAAGTTCGTGATCTGAGAGTTGTATAAGTGACTCTTCAATTAAGCTTTGATCATCAGGCAATATTTTTAGAACAAATTCCAGATCTTCATCGAAACATTCACCGAGATAGGCATCTATTGCAGGACCACTTTTGTCTTCATAGACACCCTGAGATGCTCGATCACTTAATGTTAGACGTCCAATCTTCACGCTAAATTAGCTTTTGTCTTTGTGATAACTCTTACATCAGTAATAGACATGTTCTGATCAACTGCTTTACACATATCAAATAATGTCAATGCCGCCACTTGCACTGCTGTCAAAGCCTCCATTTCTACACCCGTTTTAGCAGTAGTTCTTACCTTGGACCCAATTCTTATACTTTGCTCAAAAATCTCAAATTCAATATCCATACCTGAAAGAGGTAACGGGTGGCATAAGGGAATGATTCTACTTGTTTCTTTGGCGGCCTGTATCCCAGCGATTTTTGCAACAGTTAAAACATCTCCTTTGGGCAGCGCTTTATCCTTAAGCTTTTTAATGGTCAATGATTGGCAACAAAAAATAGCCTGAGCTGATGCCTCACGAACCATATCTGGCTTTTTGCTCACATCAACCATCTTTGCTGACCCTGTTTCGTCCAGATGTGAAAAATTCTCATTCATAAAAGCTCCACCATCACTTTCTCGCCTACCTTAGGCAACTTTTTCGGATCACAAGCTATCATAGCATTCATTCCTGCTAAAGCTCCTAAATCTCCTGAATGACTCCACATAATTGGTCGAACAACGCCTTTTCCCCCATCGAAAGAAAAAACTGCGGGATTAAATGTCAATCTTTTGCCTAACCACTCCGGTATGTCTAGCAATAACGTTGCTCTAGCTATTTCTAAGTCAGTAGACTTACCTTGCATGCACATCAGCGCCCGCCTTACTAAACGCTGGTAAACAATGACATGTGAAACAGGATTCCCCGGCACCACAAATGCAGCCTGCTTACCTCTCGTGCCAAATATTGTTGGCTTTCCTGGTCGTAAGTTAAGCCGGCTAAAATGAATACTGAACCCCATTTTTTCTAACAATGGCCGGCCAATGTCATAATCGCCCACACTAGCTCCACCAGAAAATAAAATGAGGTCGAAATCAGGCAGATCAAAGCATCGCTTCATAGCTACTTCAAGATCATCTTTAAGGCGTGTCTGCTGAACGAGTTGAGCACCAGATTTTTTAAGAAAAGCCTCCAGAAGTATGGAATTAGAATCACGTATCTGCGTTTCATTAGGTTCCTCATTTGGATCTACTAATTCATTGCCAGTGGCCACATGAATAACGCGAGGGCGTTTACTAACCAAAGGGTTTGTCATTCCTACACTAGCACAGATAGAAAGCTCGATAGCTTGTAGTTCATGCCCTTTTTTCAGAAGTAAATCACCCTGCCTTGCTTGTGAAGCTTTTGCCCTGATATGATTAGTCTTATCGACTTCACATAAAACGACTTTGTTATTTTCTAGTTTTACATCCTCTTTTTTAATGACATGGGTATTTTTCGGGACACGAGCTCCTGTAAAAATTTTTGCACATTGCTCCATATTTAATGTGACTTGCTGACGGTCACCTGGCTGAATTTCGTCAATCAGTTCCCACGATTGCCCACGCTTGTAACCCGTCTCCTTAGTCACCACAAATCCATCCATTGCCGAACGGTCAAATGCTGGATCATCTTGATCCGCAAGGATATCTTCCCTAAGCAAACAACCGATTGCTTGCTGCAACCTGAGGCGCACTGAACCTAGCTCAGAGATATGCGTATCAATTAAACGGTAAGCCTCCGCTATGGGCAAAAGCTCACTCATGACCTATCTACTTTCCATATGGGGACATCTTTTTTCAAGAGATCCATGAACCTCATACAAAGCTCAAAACCTTCTTTCCTGTGTTTGGAACAAACTCTCACATAGATAGAAGCCTCACCTACAGGCACCCAGCCAATACGATGAATGACTTCAACTGAAAAACAGGAAAAATTTTTTCCCAACTCTTCTAAAATTTTTTCCATCTCTTTAAGAGCCATCGATTCATAGGCCTCATACATTAAACCTTCTATTTGTATCCCCCTCTCATGCTGACGAACAAGACCTTGAAATTCCACTATAGATCCAATCTCCAACTCACCACTGTTTAGTTTGCTAAGTAGTATAGGAACTCGAACAATCTCTACAGATACTCTCATCAAGACCAAATGCTAGCCCCCACTTACTGGAGGTATAACTGCTAATTCTACATAACCATCTAGTTCTTGATCCCAATCTGCATATTCGTGATTAATAGCAACCCTCCAAGAGTTTAAGTAATCTTCAACATTAGAATTTATTTTCTCAAGCACAAATCTAGGAGTATCTCCTCTCGAACAGCTGATTTCCCTTTCTGAAAAACCTAAAAGACTCTTTGCCTCCGAAAATGCTAAGACGCGAACTTTCATAAATGCTTACACAATAGGCAGTGTTTCTTTAACCTCCGATGGACGTCATTATGCGATCAGGCTGATAATTATCACGGAAGACATGCTCATCTGGTTTCATGGCTAGCGTTTCTTGAAAAATCTGCGTAAGCTTTTGCCTATCTAATTTAGGCCTCAACGAAGGCTTAAGGTCTGATGCCATATGATTACCCAGACAAGGGCGTAATGTTCCTTCGCAAGTGAGACGCATCTTATTACATCTGTCACAGAAATGAAAATCACTCATAGCACCAATAAATCCGACTCTTATACCTCTTTTAGGAAGACTGTAATAACGCGCAGGACCAAAACCAAAAGATGGCTGATGTTCAAGCACGTCCAATGACTCTTGACGCTCAATCATTTTTTTCGCCTCGTTAATGGGAAAAAAGTTAGAGTCATCTAACATTTCAGTCATACTGACAGGCATCAATTCAATGAAACGAAGGATATATCCATGTTCTTGTGCAAAATCAAGCAGTGGCATAATTTGATCTTCATTCTTACCTCTCATTAACACAGTGTTAAGCTTAATACTAAATCCTAGTGTTTGAGCATACTCCAATCCATCAATCACTTCGTCTAGCCTACCTCCGGTAAGACTATTATAAATCTTAGGCTCAATCGCATCTAAGCTCACATTGAGTTTTCTAAGCCCACCTTCATAAAGAGATTCCGCAAGATGCGCCAATCGAGTACCATTAGTCGTCAACGCCACATGCTCTACTCCAGGTATTTGAATCATTTCTTTAATAAAATCTTCAATTCCTCTTCGAATTAGTGGTTCACCTCCCGTAATTCGGTACCGAGAAATACCTAGGGAGGAAGTGATGTGGACGATTTCTAATAATTCCTCATATGATAAAATATCTTCGCGCGGCAGCCAATCATGGAAGTCCTTGGGCATACAATACAAGCAGCGCTCATTACAGCGGTCCGTTACTGAGACTCTGAGATAATCGACTTTGCGCCCAGAAGGATCCATCAGTGTAGTCATACTGAGAGAATATAAATATTTTACTTAAAGGCAATAAAAGGAAGGTATATAGCCGCCGTTTAGCTTCGCCTACTTCTTAATCCTGACTGCACAAAACTTGTAAGAGGGCTCCCTTGAGTACGGATCAAAATCAGGATACGTTAGCTGATTTGTCTTCGCATAATGCATAGGCATAAATATCTGTCCTCTCTGCACAGTAGGCGCTGACACAACCGTCGCTTTTATCTTTCCGCGTCGTGATTCAATAGTAGCTTGATCTTGTGGATAAAGGCCATATTCACCCATGTCCTCAGGGTGCATTTCTATATATAAACTTTTGGGGTATAACTTTTTTAAGACATCTGATTTTCCAGTCCGAGTCTGTGTATGCCATTGAGATGAGGTCCCTCGTCCAGTCAATAAAATAAAAGGGTAAGATGAGCATGTTGGCTCTGCTACCTTTCTTGGCTTTTCAAAAATAAAACGCGCTTTACCATCAGGGTGATAAAATTGACCATCCTCGAATAGCCTACGCTCTTTTTTATATTTCTGGTTGGCACCTTCTGGCCAGGGCCACTGGACACCACCCAGTTGGTCAATCATTTGGTAATCCTCGACACCCGTAAAGTCACAGGGCTGACCTTTACTTAGCTCTTTTAATGTTTGAAAAACATCCTCTGTTGAATGCCAAGAACGAAAGAGATCTGCACAACCCCAATAATTTGCAATAAGCTTAAAAATATAAAAATCTGCGAGTGCTTTGCCGGGAGCCCTTTTCACCTTTTTAATCACACCCATTCTTCTCTCTGAATTAATAAAGGTTCCCTCTTTTTCACCCCAGCCAGCAGCCGGTAAAAGTAAATCAGCTACTTGAGCTGTTTCAGTGGAATGATAGATGTCTTGCACAACTAAAAAGTCTAACTTTTCTCGAACTTTCTTGAATCCGTTTTGATTAATCCAAGAATGTGCCGTATTGGTGGCAATCACCCAAAGCCCTTTGATTTCACCATTATCTATTCCTCTAATAATTTGATCATACGCCCAACTATTCTCTCGAGGAATAAGCTCTTCATCCATACCAAAGATCTCCGCAACTTTTTTCCGATCTGCATCATTCTGAAAGCTATGCCCTCCCAACAAGTTAGTGGTATTACTAAAAAGCCTAGAACCCATGGCATTGCACTGACCCGTGATTGAATTAGCTCCTGTCCCAGGCCTCCCAATATTACCTGTCATCAATGCTAGATTAATAATGGATTGAGCGATGCGGGTTCCTTCATGGCTTTGATTCACACCCATCGTCCACCAGAATGAAACACGCTTACCTTTATGGATTTTTTCTGCTAACTGATTGAATTCTTTGGAAGTTATACCACTAGCTTCAAAGACTTTCTCTTCATCAAATTCCTTAACAAATTCTTCGAATTCAGAGAAATCACGGGTATGCGCTTCGATAAATTTCCTATCGATCCAGCCCTCTTTAATGAGTTTGTTTGCTAACCCGTATAGCAAAGTCAAATCAGATTTAGGGCGAATAGCCAAGTGTTGCGTAGCAGCTGCTGCTGTTTCCGTTTTTCTTGGATCAATGACAATAATCTCAGGGTGATGAGGATTTCTTAAAACCCTTTGCCACATAATTGGATGAGCAATACACAAATTTGAACCTACAAACACCAGGACATCAGACTCTTCAAAGTCCCCATAAGTATAAGGTGGAGAATCAAAACCAAATGACTGTTTATAAGCGACAACCGAGGTAGCCATGCATTGGCGTGTATTACCATCTCCGTGGGTTACACCCATCCCAAATTTAGCTAATGATCCCAGCATAGCCATTTCTTCCATGGGAATTTGCCCAGTACTTAAAAAAGCTACAGAAGCTTTCCCGTGTTTTTCCTGAATCTGTTTAAACCTGCGACAGAACTCTAGCATCGCCTTCTCCCAATCCACCTCTTTGACAACGCCATCATCTCCTCGAAGCAGGGGCATAGTAGCTCGATCACTCGATTCTAAAACTGATAAAGCTTCCCAACCTTTCGGGCAGGCCATCCCCAGATTGACTGGATAATCCGTATCCGCCGAAAGGTTAATGGCTTCCCCGTCTTTTAGATGCAGCTTCAAACCACAACCTGTTGCACAAAACCCACAAATCGCAGTGGTTGTTGCATCGGGTGCTACTTTCTCGGGAACTTTTCCTAATCCAAACCTACCGGGCGTTTGTACAAGCTCCTTAGTAAGAGGTCCATTCCATTCTCGGATAAGAGAATGCTTTTTTAACATTTGGCTAATCATTTGGATCATGAAGCGATTCCTCCGGGCATTTTATAAGCAACAACTGCTCGGAAAAAGAGGTAGCGCTCCAGGAGCTCAGCTAGCACTATACTACCTAGAGCTACCCATGGGCTTAGCGTTATAATGGATACTCCCAAGACCAAAAACACAAAGCGTAAGACTGACTCTAATCGCAATTGATTCAACATTAATTGAGCTGACTTCGCATCAGTCTTTTTTCCAATTAATTTTTTGTCTCTGTAAGCGAGAAGAAATCCTGTTTCTAGGAGCCCTTTAGTCAAAGCTGAGATGATTGTAACAGTCAGGGCTATGGTGTGACCCGTTATCACATAGCTGGCTGCAGCACCTAAAAGAGTTGTCGATAATAAAAACTTAGAAAGCGTCCAACGCATCCGCCAAAAAACTCTCTGAGTATCGACGTAGACCATGACCGAACAAATCACACAAATCAGTCCTACAGCAAAACAAGCAAAGGCAACAAATGAGAGGGGTATTTGATCAACCCAAGGAAAGTCTGAATAGTTTTTAACAAGAAGTAACCCTGCATAACCAATTGCCATAGGCGCATAAAGTCCAAAGCCAACAACTTCACGACTCAACCAAGACTTTCTTAGTCCCAAGAAAGCCCTCCATGCTTTCAAGGGCTGACCCAGATGCAAAACACTCGCACCAATACCTACCAAGCCACTAAATAAAGCAATAGCACTGAGCCACAACTCGGGCTCAAATTCGAACAGACGCAAAAACATTTCTGCTCCTATTGAACCAACTGAGAGTTGGGTTAAAACCAGCATAAAAACTAAAGGCATATGAGAGTGCTCAGGAGCCACTTCAAAAGTATTTGCAGAGAAAAAGGATCCTTGTGAGGGCGATTTTCGTTTCGAGATATATCTTGAGCTTGGTTTGGTATAACCAGAGTCGTAAGCACCAGGAACTAGAGCCGAGCCGCTAAGTCTTTCAGCCGTTAATTCAGACTTGTCAACTTTGATAATACGAATCGCTTCATTTGGACAGGCCTGGACGCAAGCAGGTGCCTCGCCCACTGATAATCTGCTGTGACACATGTCACACTTACGAACAATCCCCTTTTCCTCTGAATACTTAGGAACGTCGTAAGGACACTTTAGGATACAATACTGACACCCAATACACTGATCATCTAAATGCCTGACAATACCAGTAGATTCATCCTTATCATAAGCTAGAACCGGGCAACCGTCCAAACATCCTGGCTCTGCACAGTGATGACATGCTGTTGTTACAGTATACTGAGCAGGCATTTCATCCATTTCAACAATAGTGGAGTCTGAGAAAATAGTTCCGACATCACGCCATGTCTCATTTGCATCAAGACCATTAAGGCTATGGCAAGCACTTACACAAGCCTTACACCCCGAACAAGTATCTAAATCAACCTCGAAAGCATACTGCTCATCAACGGTTGGCTTCTCCAGTGGAATCAGATTATGATAATACTTTGCTTGTGATGGCTCACTATTTACCTCATGCCATTTAGAAAATTCCTCAACTGCGGTCAATTCCTGCTGCTTTTGGATGTAGCGACTAATCAGATCGCCTTCATCCACAAGCTCATCAAGTGCCGCATCAAACTCTCTGTTTTTTAAAGCAGGAGTTTTACTATGCGGCGGCAGCTGCAAGATTTGTTCCATCAATAAGGTCCCTTAACTCTTCAATCTCATACCGATTGCAAAATGTCTGGAATGCTTCACCGTCCTGGCGATTTTTCATATAACCATTCAAGATCCCAAATATCTTTTCTTTCAAAACTGGAACAGGAACTGCCTTAGCATACTCGCGACCCAATTTACGGTTTTTTCCAAACCCTCCTCCGATGACCACGTGATATGCTTCCACTTTCTCCCCATCAACTTTGGCTGTAGCTCCCAACAAACCAATATCCCCGATGTAATGTTGAGCACATGAGTGTGGACAGCCAGTAAGATGAATATTAACAGGTTGATCTAGTTTTAGCTCCTCATCCAAATATTCCATCAACTCTATGGCATGCCCTTTGGTCTGGGTTGCCGCAAACTTGCAATAACTATTTCCAGTGCAAGCAACTACACCACTACGTATATGCGACTGCTTCCAATATAGACCTATCTCTTCTATTTTTTCTTGTAGTTCACCTAATTTGGCCTGGGGAACATTGGAAATAATAAAATTCTGCCAGACAGTTAAGCGAATCTCTCCGTTACCATAAGCATCCGCAAGATCTGCCACCTCAAACATTTGCTCGGGGGTGATTTGTCCAGCTTCTAAACCCACACCTAGATAGTGAAGGCCATCTTGTTTTTGAGGATAAGCTCCCACATGAGAATGCGCCACATCTGGCAGGTCATTCCATTGAGAAAGTTTTGATTGACCTGCCTCATCTAGTTCATCAAAGAAAAGCTCCGAGCCGTATTCTGAAGCAATCTCTTCGCGCATTTTTTCCATACCCCATGAATCCACCACATATTTGAATCGCGCCTTTTTGCGATTTGTACGGTCTCCGTTTTTGATAAAAATCCTTAGTAACGCACAAGCGACATCTACAATCTCATTAGGCTTGGCGAGAACACCTAAGTCCGTGGCAAAAGTCTTATGTCCTGTTACACCGCCGAGAGCAATTCTAAAGTAAATACCAGGATCTAAGCCTTCGTCATTTGCTTTCACCTTGACCGCAGTAAAACCAATATCATTTGTGTCCTCTAAGGCGCTAACTAAACCACCGCCATCGAAGGCAATATTGAATTTTCTAGGGAGATCGTAAAATTCAAGCGTGTTAATAATACGCAACGCCAGCTCCTTGTAGTAAGGAGTCACATCGATCAATTCGTAAGGGTCAATACCAGCAGTGGCATTCGCTGTGATATTGCGCACATTGTCAGCACCAGCCCCACGCGTATGCAATCCTACTTCTTGAACACTCTCTAAAAAAGCGGGAGCATCCTTAGGTTGAATAAGCCTACATTGGATATTATTTCTGGTCGTGATCTGCACATATCCAGAAGTCAACTCCTTGGCCGCTTTAGCAATACCTCTTAGCTGATAGCTCTTGAGCATACCGCCAGGTATACGTAAGCGACTCATGAAACCTTCAGCTACAGGTGTTAAGTAAAATAGACCGTTCCATTTAAATTTAAATACATCACCGCCCTCGGGAAACTTGTTTTCTCTTGCATTCTCTACAATGCGCTTAAAGGACGCTAAAGGATTTTCCTCAATTTTTAGCTTCTCCTCCTTGCAGAGAGAGTCCCAATCTACGTCTTCCAAGACCGTGCCACAGGTCCCTTTGGAAGGCATGCTACCTCCGGGCGTTTCAGCTAAGTCACTAAAAGCAACTCCTTTTGACTTCAGACCTGTTACAAAGCCATCAAGATATAGCTTTTGTTCATCATTGATAGACTTACCAATATCACTCAAACTTTCTGCTGCTTTATCAATCACAGGATTTTTTACATTAAGGCCCATTACTTATTCTCCTTTTCTCGATTAGCTAACTGAATTCAACACTCTTAATTCTGGTTTTTCGGCAATACCATCTACTCCATTCTGATCCTTTATACTAACACCTCTAATTTGCAGCCCCTTTACAAAGCCGTCCAAGTATAGCTTCTGCTCGTCACTCATAGGTTGCCCTAGCGCGCTTAGACTTTCGGCCGCTTTATCAATCACAGGATTTTTTACATTCACACTCATCTTTAATTGGTTGCTAAACTAGCCCTATATTTGCCATTCAATAAACATCGCGTTGATAACGCTTGTCGTCTTTGAGTTTTTTGACGTATGCCTTAGCATCCTCCTCACTGATCTTGCCTTGTTCTTTGGCAATCTGATGAAGGGCAGCATCAACATCTTTAGCCATACGACTCGCATCACCACAAACATAGAAATGTGCACCTTCTTGAAGCCAAGCCCATAACTCTTCAGCTTCTTCTAACATTCGGGTTTGCACATATATTTTCTCCTTCTGATCTCTGGAAAAAGCAAGAGAGAGGCGACTTAGGACCCCGCTATCCAAATAACCCCTAATCTGTTCACTATAGAGAAAATCAGTCTTCTCATGCTGATCACCAAAAAACAACCAGTTCTTGCCTTCCGCTTTTGTGAATGCTCGCTCTTCCAAAAATGCTCTGAAGGGCGCTATACCCGTTCCCGGGCCCACCATAATAACTGGCTTGCTCAAATCCTCCGGCAAGCGAAACCCATGTGCCAGTTGCACGAAGACTCCCGTTTTCTCACCTAACGCCAAACGGTCGGCTAAAAACGTTGAACAAACACCACCATGTGCACGCCCATCATGATCCCAACGCACTGCTCCAACTGTTAAGTGAACTTCACCAGGATGTGCCTTGGGACTCGACGCTATCGAATATAGCCTGATGTTTAATTTCTTTTGCGTTTCTAAAAAGGCACTGAGATCTGGATTACACGGAAAGTCATGTAAAACATCAACTGGATCACGCCCCCAAAGATAGTCTTCTAATAACTTTTTATTCTCTTTTTCCAAAAGCTTTAGCAGTTCTTCAGACTTACTTGACTCTGCTACTAGCTTGAGAAATTTAGGCGAAACTTTAGTAACATCATAATTGTTTATCAAAGCTTCTCGTAAAATAGTTTCATTTCCATCAGGCGTGGCGACTCTCTCATCACCTTTGGCCCCAAGCTTAGAAATCAACAAATCTACATAGGCCTCATCATTGGAAGGCATAACTCCTAAAGCATCCCCTACCTCATATTCCAATCCAGACCCCTCTAAAGAAAAGGCTATATGACGAACATCTTTAGCAGACCCTTCTCCATTTAAAGCAACATTATCCAGTAAAGCTGATGGGAAATGATTTTTGCGATCATATGTAACTGGAGCACTCCCTTCCACTAATTCGGCTGTGGCCCCTTCCAAAGATGCTGCATCCGATGCATCAACCGCAAATTCTGACATAGCACTCAAGGCCCCCTTGATCCATTCTTCGGAAGGCTCTTCAAAATCAACATCGCAATCCACTCTCGGGTACACTCGCCTGGCGCCTAAGGCTTCAAAACGAGCGTCCAAATCTTTACCTGCCTGACAAAAATCAGCGTAGTTCGTATCACCTAGTGCCAAGACTGAAAAATTCACACCATCCAACTTCGGAGCATCATCAGAAGATAGTGCAGCCCAAAAATCCGCAGCGTTATCTGGCATTTCACCCTCGCCCCAAGTGCTGGTAGCAATGAGAACATTCGCTGAAGTCTTTACTTGATCCGGAGTCGCCTCATTCAATTCTTTGACTTGGGCACCAAAACCAAACTCTTGTGATTTCTTGCCAATACTTTTGGCCAATGACTCAGTATTACCACTTTGGCTTCCAAAGAGAACCAACAAGGTCTTCAGGCTTGCTTCCTCCGGAACGACTGCTGTCGCTCCATCTATCGGAGGGCTTGCTAGACCAGATAAAAAGCCACTTAGCCATTGACGTTGTTCTTTAGTGAATGGTGCATCTGCCGGCAAATTCGTTGTATAACTCATATTTTCTTTGTATTAGTCTATATTTAATTTATGCACCCTTTATGCCATGGCAGCTATTTGCTATTAAATATTTGTGAATATTGTTAGCCCTTTGATGAATTTCATTCATATCCTATAATCTCCCTTTAAAACTGGCTTATCCTGGAAATACTCTCCGAACATTCGCTCATCATGATACAAAAATAACTTATCACCAGATTTTGAAATGTATAAAATTCTCCATGTTGTCGATTTATGGAACAACATAAATTCATCATTCTATACAGTTTTAAGAGTTTGCCTCGATATGGGAAAAAAGCTTAGTCCTATTAGAGCAAGCTGACTTAAGACAAAAATACCAAGCCAAATAAATGCACTCTCCATAAAGCCATAAGAATGTAGACCAATTCCAAGCATATTTACACCAAACCAAGAAAACGCAGTAATGATATTTCCACCGACTGCCATACGCATCTGCCCGTCGACTTTGATTAGACCTCCCCAGCGAGCATGCAAAATCATTGCATTCCAAATGACAATAAGCAGGGCTCCATTTTCTTTAGGGTCCCAACCCCAAAAACGTCCCCAGCTTTGATCAGCCCAAATACCCCCAAGTATCGTCCCTACTAGAGAAAATAGCGTCGCAAAGCAGACGGTTCCATACACCATTCCCCTAAATGCTTTTGCTTCTTCCACATCTACTTTTCCAAGAAACTTTCTGACCATATAAACAATCGCCATGAATCCCGCTATGAAAGTAGCTGAATAACCAAGTGTGATCACAATCACATGTGTTGCCAGCCAAAAATTTGAATCCAAGACGGCACGCATCATTTCCAAAGTATCTCCCTCCATAGCCAAATGATGTGCAATCAGCAAAGTCAAAAAACCGACAACACTAGCTACCATACTGCCAATCCCTCTTTTGTGAAGCTGCTCCAGAATCAAGGAAATAAGCACTGCGCCCCAGCCGACAAAAATAGCCGAAGAATAAAGATTAGTCACGGGAGGTCTTCCTTGTAGGTATATTCTAGTAATCAGGCCTATGGTATGGACAATAAAAGCCAACCAGATTAAGCCCAGAGCAACGTTACCTTTGCGAACTCCATATTCTTTGCCCACCCAACTCCAACAAATAAAAAGAAAGCCTACGATATACAGGGCAATGCTGTTGGTAAAAGGCCCAAAATGATTGAATAAGAATTCTGCTCTCGCCTTGGTAACAAATGAAGGTGCATACTCCCGGGCCCAGTCATTGTAATCACTTGCTGCGGCTTGAGCTTCCTCGAATCTATCCTCTCGGTAGTTCAAGACCATTTTTTGCCAATAAACTAATTCAGAACCAACATCACCCTCATCTAAATGTATTAATCTCTCACCCAGAGAGACCCAACTTTGATCTGAAATAATCTCATCTTTTGAAAGATCAAGTATTGGATTGATATAAGCTATCTGGCTAATAAAGGCATACCTCTGCAGCACCTCTTGGTTTTGATCTACCAAACCCGCACTAAGCAAAGCATCGAGTGCTAGACTCTCTTTAATGCGCTGGTAGAGAATAAGTTGATTGTACACTTTCACCACTGCGCGTTCATAAGCACTACGTAACTGTGATTCTTTCTCCAAAGGTTTCTTAGCCGCTTGTTCTACCTTAAGCCAAAATGGTTTGATTTCATTGAAAGCGAAATACTTCTTACCACCTTCTTGTTTCACCTCTATCAGGCCAAGAACGTCTTTGTGATCGATACGAAATACCTTCAACTCATCAGCTTCTTCTGGCTTTGTAAGCATCAATACAAGCCAATGAATCGCTCTCATATCTATTCCTTGCTGCGACTCTCTCAGCTTCTGCTTACCACTTAGAATGAGTAAGCCGTTCCTTGCCACAGTATCCATAGGTTTGATGCGTCCGTTGACCAGTACAGGGGTTTCTGCAAGATCATTTACTGGAAATAAATTTATATCTTCTTTAGGAGGAAGCGCCTGCTTTGCTAGAACCAAAATCCCTAAGAAAAAAGCCACCCAACTCCACCTTATTTTACCCAAAAGACTGTGAAAACTCATGAACTCAAAACTCCCACTGCAACACGTTTAGCTAATAAATGCTTCCAAAGACTTAATCCAAATTGGATAAACATACCTAGCGCCATCATAGTGCAGGCTACATAGGGCATAGCGGCACCTGGATTTTTAACTACCAGCAGAATAGAAGTTTTATCCTCGTTAGCAAAACTCGCTTGGTAGAAAGTCTCTCCCTGATAACGCAGTGGATGATTCATATAAATGAGGGTATCCATCTCCACTCCATTTATTTCATCCTCTAGATACACCTTACTAGAAAAATTCTTAGGGATATCTGAACCGGCATAGAGATCATGAGAAAAATCCTTCAAATGAATCTTATATCCATGATAAAAACGAGTTGGTCTCATCAAAATTTCCCATTCACCCCCATTGATGGCAATCTTTTGTGGCTCCTTGATATAAGCGGAAGCAAGCCATGTTCCCTTCGTCACCGTGCCTTCTATCAATTCAAAGGAAACGGAAGGCATATTTTTTTCATCAACTTTCTTTGCTGCCGGCCATTTCTCAAAATCAACAAATCGGCTTAGACCCTTTCTTTCTAATCGACTTATCTGGGCATCCTCTCTTTGTTGGACACGAGAATTTTTTGCATAGCGATGAACCAGTATTTTAAAAGGAACTTCATCATTCGTGTAAAACTCTCCTGCTTTTAGTAGAGATTCTGGAACCGAAAAAACGAGATCAAATTCAGGATCTGTTTTATTGACTAATACCAACTCATGATCGCGTTGGCTTTCCGAGTAATCCTGATAACCTCCTTCATCAATCGACATATAGCTCTCACGACTAAGAAGATCTGTTATCAACATCCCCAATAACAGAATAATTAGCCCTACATGCATCATAAGAATACCAGACTTCCTCCCAGTCCATTTATAATGTGTAAAGAGAACAACAAAAAGATTGATAAGTAATAACCCGCCTATGAGATACCCCCCCGGAAGCACAGGAAATAATTTTCTGCCATCCGAATCTTCCATGAACACCAGAAAACTTTGAAAGTATTTTCTCTGTGCCTCATAAATTCCCAAATTAATTTGATCCAGCGTTCCGACAAAGACAAGCAATGCAGCAAAAGCTAAACAACCTACAGTTAACTTTAAGGATGAAAAAATTTTCAGCATATTTTGAAGCCACATAGTTCTATTCATTTTTAATCTCTAACCTTCTATGGATTCTACAAATTGCGTGAAGACTTCTTTTTGGGTTTGCACATCTTTTGCCCCACCGGACATTTTATAAAACCAAGTCTTCCCTTCTTTCATAAAAAAATACACCAATACACTTTGTCCAGATTGTTCCCCAGAGCCATGAATCTCTACAAAATTCAGTACGGATTTTCCTAACTGCACTCGTTGGACAATATTGTTCAGATCACTATCTACTGCGGGAGGAAGCCCCATTTGGCGACGCCAGCGATTCACATTAGCAAATACACCACCAACATCCCCGGGGAATGCCGTAATAGTTGCTTGAGCATCAACACCTGTATCATACGCTGCCAATACCAGCTGTGAGGCGGGCACCTGCTTCCATCCATTTGGCAAGGCAGACACTTCAAAAGTAACTTCTTTATCAGAAGAGTACGGCTCAGTTTTTTTTTCATGCTGAGTCACAGCATCTTTAGGCGCCTTGTACACGCTTATTTCATCGCGGCTACAGGACGTAGAAAGACAAAAGAAAAAACAACCAAGAATGGATACCTGTATCGTCGCTCTCATCAAACACTCCATATTATACGCTTGCCAAGGCAAGTAGATTGGGAATATCTACTTGCCCGAAACAAAAGGTTTGGCAATAACCTAAGCAGGAACCTCTTTAGCCGCGTCTTTCATTACGGTAGCTAAAGTAACGTAAGTCTCCGTCCAAGCAGCTTTTAGCTCGTCATTCCAGGCATCTCCTAGACCTTTTTCTAAAGTCCAAAGAAGTGATGCCCCAACTACATCGTAGTGTTCATCTTTCACACCATAACCAAGATGACGCTTACCCATATCCTGAACTGCCTCTACAATAGTATCTAATTTCGTCAGTCCATTTACTGCCACCGTAATCATGGTCATAAGCTTCTTACCCTGTTCTTTCATATCCCCCTTAAAAAGAGCTTTTACTTCGGGTGCAACTTCGAAAAGTCTCCCATAAAATAACTCTGCTGCTGTTTCTTGAATTGGAATCACTTTTGCCCATGAATCCTGGACAAGTTGAATTTGTTCTTCTGTCATATTTGTGCCTTTCTTTTATCAATTAGTTGAAATTTTTATTATATAGTCCACTGCTGCAATCAATTCTGCATCCGTCAATTCTTCAAAGCCCCCGCGCGCTGGCATTTCAGTGCTTAATGTCTCAAACCCATGAATTGTATGCTTGAGCAAAGTATCGCGCCCTTTGGTGGCAATCCGGTTTTTCCATTCCTCTTTGTCAAGAGTCTTGGGTGATCCCGCCTTACCTCTAAAATGACATTTGCCACATTTCTGTATCCAAATAGCACGTCCCGTTTGCATCACTGGGTCATCAAAAACTGGTAATAAATCAGGCGTTGCCACAGGAATAACCTTTGTAGCTTTACCTGATTCACTTCCACTTTGAACACTATCTCCACCACATCCTATAACGATGAGACCGAACGGGATTACAAAAAGTAATGATTTATTCATAACCCTATCCTCTACTTTTTAAGGCACACACTTCGTTCGAACAAAATGTGCACCGGCTTCCAAACCATTACTGTAATGGAATGCGTATAACGACTCCTCCCATAACATCACCCAATTCAAAGTTTGTCTTCGGTGAATCCTTATGATCATTGTGACAGGTCACACATGCGGGCGAAACAGCTGAATCAGGATAAATCGCTGTGAAGTATTTCTTACCTCCTAATTCTTCTTCCCCATAAAAATTCTCACCTGGGTTATCTACCAAATATTGCAGACCCTCTTTTTCCATAGGTGTTTGCCCAGCCGCATTTGTTTTATTAATCGGCCATAACGACTGCAACGAATAAGTAAACCCAGCATCAGGATTTTCTGCTACTAACTCCGATCCCATACGGAACATTTGCGCGGGAAGAGGTAATTTCTTCTCGTCCATAAAGTTCTCGCTTGCTCCAATTACTTTTTCCTTATTTACAAGTCTTTGGATCACTTGACGCGCATAGATCGTTCTATCCGCTTTCAAAACAGTAAACAGATAATCCGTTACTGTTTGGGGGCTATAACCTCCAGATCCTCCACCAGAAGATCCACCACATGCACTCAGCGCCACTATGCCTGCGACTACTCCGAGCATAGATACTATCGTGATAGCTTTTTTACTTATTTTTCTCATTGATTACTCCTATTTTTTTCGTGTTCCTTTTTCTCTAACTCCCGCTTGTATGCCATATCGATACTCTCGATATGAATTTCCGTGCGTTCACTAAAATTGCCTTCTATCACTTTACGATCTGCCATATTATCGATAGCGAATCCCAAGCCATGACACTGCATGCAAGTTGTCCGGATCATCTTCTCATTAGGCCTCAAATTCTCACTCTGGTTATGTGAAACTCGGACAATTTCCTCGCCAAACTCTTCAATTTTGACTCTCGGCATATGGCAAGATGCACAGGAAACACCCATTCCCTGGTCTATCCTTCCAGCCACCTCATCACGCCATAAATCATGGTGTCTAGAGTTCACATAGTTCCGAGAATGCTCGTCATCATGACAAGACATACAGGCATCCGTCGCCGCAAATACCTTGTCAAAGCGGTGAGTCGAATGACATGACACACAACTCAGCTCCGCATGAGCCACTTCACTTTTCATGGGTTGGCGAGCCATACCCGGAGTCATGGGTGATAAGCCTGCGGCAAGCCTCATACCATGCTTACCTTTAAGAAAGCCTTTTACTTCATGACTATGGCAAGACTGACATGAGGTGTGATCCGGGTTATCTAACCACTTACCATACGTCAGTGATTTCTTGTTACTGTCTTGATGACAATCCATACAATTCACACCGGCAGCCGCATGAGCCGTCTCGAGCCAATCATTCATAATGGTCTGATCTTTTGCATGCTTAGCAGGTGCATTATGATCATCCCAAGTAAGCTGTTTGACTTTTTCTCCATGCTTTTCTGTATAATCTTGTTTAAAGGTCGTTTTCAAAACCAACTGCTCATTCAACATGTCGGGCTCCTTGGCATGCCTGACCAGAAAACTCTCGTATAAAGCAAGGTTGTCATGGAAGTTATGACATCCCGCTGTAGCACAAGTATCAAAACCCATCCCTAAGTGACTGGGACGCTCTTCTGCAATCATTTCATGGCAGTGAGCACAATAATCTTCAGGCAGTGACACGGCCATCAGATGCGTTTGATCTGGCACATGCTCGCGATGACATGAAATGCACTGAAGTGCGTCGACTCTTTCTAAGCGATCGGCATTTCTTGGATCTTTAAATTTCTTAACCGGATGCGAGTCGTTAGCCTTATCTAAATCCTCTTTATGACACTTCATACAAGCTTCGTTGATGACCCCAGGTTGCCCTAAATCACTCATATCAGCTTTGTGACAAGCCGTGCATTCCATCTCAATTTGGTAATGCCCATCCGTCGTTTTTCCTGGAAGTAAGGCTCTCTTATCCTCGGAAACAAAGAAGATGTTGGCAATGTAGAGACCCTGCACGCTTATCAAGACCAATGCTGCAATCCACCATTTTAAGCTGAGTATAAGTTTGAACATCGCTAACTAATTATCATCATTTAATAAAAATAGACCGAGAGTATGTGAAACAGGATCATCAACGGTAGTGGCCAAAAAAGAATGATATGCATCCAGGTCATATAAGGCTTCGCTTTCCTGGCCAACAAAGCCATTGAGCCCGTTCCTCTACTTTCAACTCCAGTGACAATTCCTGCCAACGCGCCCAAAACATTTAGTGAAAGAAAAGTTAGCATGAGCCAATAATTAAGGTTATGCCCCATGCGAAAACCCGTATGAGCAAATAGAATAACCAATGTGAGTACCCCAGAAATCGTATGCAGGATGCGCCAATTCATGAAGGCTCCGAATGAAAACAATTTGATCCGTTTCCTAATCGACAAAAACAGTCCTAGGCAAGTGACGCCGAGCAGAGTATAGCCACTAATCTGCTTATAAAGTGATTCACGCCAGATGGCATCTATCTGATGCCTCACGTCTTGCACCGTATCAGAAAATTCAACGGGATTAGCAAAATAAGTAACCAGGGCAAGAATCAGTCCTGCGAGAGACATCCCAATCAGTATCCCACCACCTCGCACGGCTGGTGCAGGTTCACCCCCTGTGAGTTGCGCGATAAGTGGCCTACAACTTCCACACACAGATCCAGCAGTCGTTCTATTCGAAACATCCTCTACAGTTTTACAACCTTTAGAAATGCAATTGAGAATTTCACGCTTGGAGATATGGTTACAGTTGCAAATTACGGAAGCGTCAGGCCAGGACTTTACCGATCCCCCAAACTCCGTATCCCAAATCGAACCCGCCGTTTCAAATTCTTTTAGTTTCCAATTCCATAGCCTTCTGCGTTTTTCCACATCGGCTTGAATTAATGCAGCTTCTGGACATGGACCAATAAAGGTGCCACCAATCAGACGACCGCGATCCAATACAAGCTGGCGGTACTGTTTCTGATCCGTAAATTTTTTGACTTCGCCAACACCTAGATTCTCTCCAATGGTACAAACATCAACACCCAATAACTTGAGTCGCACCGTAAAATCCATGACGGAGAATTGATTCCGTTTACCGGTCAGGTTCTGCGAAAGAATATCTGCCATGCGGTACCCCGGGGCAACAAAGCCATAAACTCTTCCTTTGTGCATCGCACACTCCCCTATGGCATAGATATTTTTATCTGAGGTTTGAAGCCTGTTGTTCACAATAATAGCGTCGTGTAGCCCCAGCTCTAATCCACATTTTTTAGCCAACTCGCTCCGTGGACGAATGCCCGTAGAAATCACTACCATATCAACGGTTAGGGTTCTCCCATCTGTTAAATAAATACGCCTTCCCGCATCTATGGCCTCAATCCATTCTGTCGTGGCTTTGTTGTGAACTAACACTCCTAGCTTCTCAACTTTACCCTGTAGAACAGCAGATGCAGAAAGATCTAATTGCCTAGACATCAAACGGCCAGAGTACTCAAGAATATGCGTTCTTAACCCTAGGTCTTGCAGCGCCTTTGCCGCCTCAAGGCCTAAAAGTCCTCCTCCTATAACTGCGGCACTTTCCGCTTGTGCTGCATAGGCCTTGATCTCCTCAACATCTTCAATGGTTCGATAGACAAAAACACCTTCTAAATCCTTACCCTTGAAATCAGGAACATAAGGACGAGAACCAGTCGCCAGGATCAGTGTGTCATAGTCAAAATCTTTACCTCCAATGGTCTCAACACGGCGCTTCTCCCGGTCGATCTCTATTGCTGGATCTCCAAGCTGCAGATCAATATCGTTATCTTGATACCACTCGGGATGCGCTAGGGATAATTCTTTAGGTGATTTACCTTCAAAAAACTCTGTCAGATTTACACGATCATACGCTGGCCTTTTTTCTTCACCAATAACTGTCACTCTATGAGCATGTTGCTTAGAAAGGTACACAAGGTTTTGGCATAACCTGTGCGAGACCATGCCATTACCAATAACAACGACGCGTTTTGCTCGTTTATTATTAATTTTTCTAACTCTATGACTCTTTTTTTTATTAGCCTGAATTATATTGTTAGATTTTTTAGTTTTAACTAGGCCTTGCATCACACTGTATCAAAATTTTTGATAGTTCTTCGGAAGTTATGCGCACCTAGCATACCATCTTATAGAG
>JBCCXA010000009.1 GCA_039192515.1 Verrucomicrobiota bacterium
AATATGACAGAAGCCAAAGTAGTGCTTGAAGACTATCGAAGAGAATATAACACCTATCGTCCTCACAGCTCATTGAATTATCTAACCCCACAAGAATTTTCCAATCGCCAAGGTTCTGTTCCGTTACGGACTATGTCCTTCACTGCACAGAACCTTGACAAACAACCTAAACCATTAATGATTAACAGAAATACTAACATTCTATCTGGTCCAAATTAAGAACTCCGGTCATCGTCTATACGGTTTGCGCCCTCCGGGTCACATTTTAGCTTCATCGCTTACGCGATGTGGTATTTATCACTAGAACTACAACAGGCTCACGAGAAATGTCATCTAGCTAAGGAAAGATAAGTCGTTATTTGTGTAAACTAAATAAATGTTTTAGTTTACACAAATGGAATAATGGATAATCTAGTTTACACAAAATGAAACCCTTTATTCCTGAGAAACTTCCGATCCAAAATATCGACTGGGAACCCCTGATACCTCTAATTGGTCGGGCTAACCGTGCCTTGGCTCATTATGATGGTGCCATCATGGGAATACCTAATTCATCAATCCTACTATCACCATTAACGACCCAAGAAGCTGTTCTTTCTTCTCGTATTGAGGGAACGAGAGCTACTTTGGGAGAAGTTCTAGAATATGAGGCGGGAAACGAAGATATCGAAGATAGCAAATTACTAGATATTCAGGAGATTATAAATTACCGGAAAGCACTTAAAGTTGCTGAAAAAGAACTCAAGAATAAACCTTTTCGGCTCAATTTACTTAGGGAACTACATAAGATCCTCTTGGCAAGTGTTCGTGGACGTAATAAAGGCAGAGGAGAATTTAGAACCATTCAGAATTGGATAGGCGCTCCTGATAGCTCAATTGATGAGGCTGATTTTCTTCCACCTAAACCTGAAGGATTAGTGAAGCATCTCGATAGATGGGAAAAGTTTTATCATTCAGGCTATCCTGATCCTTTAGTTCAATTAGCAATTGTTCATGCTCAGTTTGAAATCATTCACCCTTTCTTAGATGGCAATGGACGTTTAGGTAGAATCCTTGTCCCACTGTTTCTATATGAGAAAGAGATTCTCTCAAGCCCAATGTTTTATCTTTCAGCGTATCTAGAAAAATATCGGAGACATTACATTGATTCACTTAGAGCATTGAATGAGCCAGATCACTGGAACCAATGGATAAAGTTCTTTCTCAAAGCTATTTATATTCAGGCTCAGGATAATACAACAAAGGCCAGAGAAATTATGGTTCTATATGACAAGATGAAGACAACTATTTTAGAAATCACACGATCTCAATATGGTGTTCCTATGTTGGACTTTATGTTTGCGCACCCTATCTTCAAAAGCAGTCAGATAAGTTTTGCTAAAGCCACCCCAAGTAAACAGCTTATAGCGAAAATGGTTCGTGCTTTGAAAGAAGCAAGGGTGTTGAAAATCATGAAGGAAGGAAGCGGAAGACAAGGGCAAGTATATGGATTTGCTGAGTTAGTAAACATTTCTGAAGGCAAGAAAGTCCTGTGATTCTCTCTTTTAATTAAATCTTAATTATAGTTCTTTGAAATAACCTGATCTGGAGACAGGGGTCTTCATCACCAGAGATCCACTAGTAGTGAGATGTTTGCTATATCTCAACATTTTTAAAGTTCTTCTATACAGATGGGAATTTCGCTTTCATTCCGTTTTGTCGGTGGCAGTCTATGGTATCATGAGATTTCGGTTAGCTTTGGTGACAGGTGTGGCTTTATTGTTGGTGGCCGTGTATTTTGTTCGTTCATCTATCATCAACAAACATAATCCTTTGCCCAGTGAGACCTTCTTGACATATGAGGTTCCAAAAATAACGGATCGATCACCCGCCGCACAAGCAAAGGCAGCACATGATTTTCTGGGTCTTTTAAATGAAAAATTAAAGAAAAAAACACTTTTTAATTTAGACTCAGAAGAGCGAAGAAAATGGACGAACTATCCTCCTAAACGAAATGAAATGGGAGCTAGATTGGGTGAGCTAAATGTAGAGCAGATTCAAGCAGCTATGCGACTTTTAGCGACGGTGCTAAGTGAAGCAGGTTATTATAAGGCTCGTAGTATTCCTCTGGGTGACGATCAAACCGTTCCCGAAGGGAAGCGATACCATGGATTTGGTACACAAGATTATCGGGTAGTAATATTTGGAAATCCATCTGAAAGTGAATCATGGGCGTTGCAGTTTGATGGCCATCATCTTGCGATTAATGTGAGTATTCATGGTGAAAAAATGTCACTTTCGCCCTCTTTGTTTGGAACACAACCTCACTACTTTAAACTGGGAGAGCGTGAATTTCGTCCTATTGAGCCGTTTACCGATAAGGCGCATGCCGTAGTTAATACCCTTCAGCCAGAGCAACAGTCTCAAGCTATCTTGTCAGATGAAAGCAAGGACACAAGGTTGGCGTATCCTGAAAATGATGGCGAAATCCCCGAGCTTGTGGGTATTAAGGGTAGTGAGCTTAACCAAGAGCAAAAAGACTTGATGATCAGTTTGATATCAGAATACGTAAATTGTTTGCCAGACCATGCTTCTCAGCCAAGGATCCAATCCTTAAGCAAAGAAGTGGATCAAATGTACTTTTCCTGGAACGGAGCGACTGCGAAAAAAAGTCCCATGTCCTATCGAATCCAAGGACCGTCTATTATCATAGAATATGCGTGCCAGTTATTTAGTCCGGACCCACTGGATCAGATTGATCATATTCATACGGTGTATAGAGATCCAAGTAATGAGTATGGTCAGAAATTTATGAAGTGATACGGTGGTATCTTATCACTAAGATGCGCCCATGCAAGAGGCACTGATAATGAGAAGTAATTAGAGAATGCTCTAATTCGCAGGCATTAATGTCTCCACATGGTGGAGCAATTGAGTAATAGTATGAGCAAGTATTGGTGCGGGGAGGATATGAGGTTGGTTTTTGAGTATGGTTATGTCAAATGAACCATCAGCGTAGTCTTTCCATTTTTTGATATCTTCCACTTCAAGAAGAGTATCTGAATCTGAAGCGGTTACGAAAATAGGGCAGGTTAATTTTTCAACTTTAGTACGTTGGTAGTTTTCACAGTTGCGAAAGTCACTTCGTAATAGAGGCTCGACGAGTGACATGGTTTCTTCATCCTCGATAATCGCTTGGGGGAGGCCTCCAAGTTTGGCGACAGCCTTGCGAAAGGCCGTAGTGTCAAGGTGAGCAAGCTTTTCGGAGAGGGGTTGATGAGGTGGCCGAGAGGCTAAAGGGAGAAAAGCAAGTGGCAAAGTCATTTGTAGGGATTGGAGACGGTTGATAATTTCATAACCAAGCAAAGCACCCATGCTGTAGCCTAATATCATAAAAGGCTGGTCCATATAAGGCATTAGTTCTTTCGTTAATTGGTTAGCGAGACCTTCAAGAGATTGAGGAATGGGTTCTTTGGCACGACCCTCTCGCCCAGGATAACAAACTGGGCAGATGCTATATCCAGGAGAATCGAGGTTCATCAAGGGGTAAAAAATGCTGGCTCCACCACCTGCAGGTGGGAGGCAAAATAAACGCACACTTGTTTGTGGGAGAAGGCGTCCCATACGGTAGATAAGTACAACATTGCTATTTGGTGTGGTCATAAGCCATTGTCGGAATTTCTATGTCCCTTATATTTCAATTTCAATATGATCTTCGGATTTCTCGGACAGGTTACTCGAAATGAGTAGTGCATCAATGTGATTGGCTAAGTCTAAAAGGATAGGGCACTCGAAATGGACTCGAAGGGGCAATTCGACATCGAATTCTTTTCGTAGGCGGGTATTGGCACGAGTAGCAGAGAGGGAATGGCCTCCTAGTTCGAAGAAATGAGCATTGGCTCCGATAGTTTCAATATTGAGCATTTCACTCCAAATTTTAGCGATGGTTTCTTGAGTAGAATTTTCTAAGGGTTGGAATTCTTGTTTGCTTGAAATAGGATCTGGAAGGGCTTTGTGATCTATTTTACCGTTTGTGGTAAGAGGAAATTTAGATAGTACTACCCATCTATGAGGAATCATGGCTTCCGTTAAGTGAGCTTTGAGGTAGCCTTCAAAGTGTGCTCTTGGATTCTCGGCAATACTAATAGATTTGTCTTCTAAGACAAGATAAGCAACTAGTTCTCTTGATGAAGGGAGTTGTGAGACATGTGATTGTTTTACAGATGGGTGCTCGTTGAGGGGGTATTCAATTTCTGCGAGTTCAATACGTTGACCGCGAATTTTGATTTGATGGTCATTTCGGCCTAAAAACTCAATTGTTCCATCGGCAGCATAACGAGCGAGGTCTCCAGTGCGGTAAAGAACTTCAGAGGAGGAAGGTGTATTTTGCTTATAGTATGGATTGGGGATAAAGCGTTCTGCTGTTAGGTCAGCTCTTTGAGCATAGCCACGCGCTAAGCCGATGCCACCAATATAGAGTTCGCCTTCGACTCCTGTAGGAAGCTCATTTAGGTCTTGATCGAGGATATGAATGCTTGTATTAGCAATAGGCTTGCCTATGGGCACCTGCGTCATAGCCTGCCCTTGGTCACAAGACCAATGGGTGACATCGATGGCCGCCTCGGTAGGGCCATAAAGGTTTTGCAAGGAGGTGTTGGGCAAGAGTTCTTTGCATTTGGCGACAGTAGAGGGATTCAACTTCTCACCACTGCAAATGATGAGACGCAGGCAGGTACACTTGACGACTTCGGATATTTCTAAAAGCACTTCGAGCATTGGAGGTACAAAATGAAGTACGGTGATTTTTTCTTTTTGAATCAATTCGACTAAGGCTTGACCGTCTTTGTGTTGCTCTGGTTCCGCTAGTACTAAGGTTGCACCTGTCATGATAGGCCAGAAAAATTCCCAAACAGACACATCAAAGCCAACAGGGGTTTTCTGCAAAACACGGTCAGAAGAGGTAAGTGAGTATTGTTCTTGCATCCATAGCAAACGGTTGGCAAGCGCTTGATGCGTATTAATCACCCCCTTTGGTTTGCCTGTAGAGCCGGAGGTATAAATGAGATAGAGTGCTTGGTCAGGATTTGGATTACTCGGAATGTGTGGGATGGAGAGTGTTTTCTCTAATTCCTTTTCGTTTGCCCAATCGATCACTCTGCAGTTTGTTTTGAGCTCTTGTAGGTTTTGTCTTTGATCTGTAACTATGGCAACGGGCGTACTTTCCTCTAACAAGCTTTGTAGACGTGCTTTCGGGTAAGAAGGGTCTAATGGGAAGTAAACGGCATTGGCTTTGAGAATAGCCAAGAGAGTGATAGGTAGTTCTAGGGAGCGTTCTAGATAGACAGCAACGGGTTGTTCAGGTCCTGCTCCAGTTTTTTTGAGTAGTGCAGCAAGCTGTGATGCTTTTTCATGAATTTCTTTGTAGTTAAGGTTTATTCCTCTGAAGCGCAGTGCAGTCATTGCAGATTCAGCAAATTGTTCAATGGGTTCAGTAATTGAGAGGGCGTGCTCTTTCCAATTTTGTTCAGTTGCATTCCATGATTGAACTATTTTTCGTTCTTCCTGTGTATAGAGGGTAATGGATGAGAGTGGTTGATCAGGGTTGCAGAGAATTTGTTGAAGGATTTCATTGAGATGTGAAAAGAGGTTATGAATCATTGACTGAGAAAAGCGAGGTTCCTGATACTTTGCTTTGATGGTAAGGGTATCATTTTCGATGGCTAATAAGGTCATTGGAAAGTGTGTCCATTCATCGAATTCAGTACCATCTAGTCTAAGATTATCTTGTTTTTCGTTACTGCCAGCGGGAAGGGGATAGCTTTCTAGCACAAATAGCCAATCGAAGAGTGGGTTACCTTGATTGGTCCAAGACTGGATATCACGCAGAGCAACATATTCATAGGAGGAAGCGTCAGCCTGGTGTTTCTGGAGGTCTTTTAGCCACGTGATGATGGGAGCTTGTGGTAGCAGTGAAAGAGAGACGGGAAGGGTATTAATGAAAAGGCCGACCATTTTCGTAGAATCAGGTAAATTACTAGGCCGTCCAGAAACAGTATGTCCTAATGTCACATTTCGGGAGTCTTGATATCGACCAAGAAGAATACCTATGATACCGAGTAAAAGGGTGTGTAGGGTAACCTGGTGTGTTTGTGTCCATTGACGAATAGCATTACTCTGTTCGGAAGAAAAGACAAACGACTCTTCGCCAAATTTTTTAGCATTTTCTTGGTGAGAACTAGAGGAAAATGATTCTGCAACCAAGGATTCGGTCCAGAATTTTTCGGCCTGTTCAGCATTTTGTTTGAGTAGCCAGGCAATGTAGTCTTTGTAGCGGCTGCGAGAAGCTTGGATAGGTGATACTGTTAGACCTTTAGCAAGTGCGAAGTAGTCAGTGAGAACTTCTTGTAAGACTTGTCCAGCTGACCACCCATCTAAAATGAGGTGGTGATAACACCAGACTAATTTAAAGGAAGAGTCAGAGAGACGGATTAAATGAAATCTGGTTAATGGAGCAGATTGTAGATTGAAACCTTCACTTTGATTAGCTGCTTGCAAGGCCTTTAGTTTTTTATCTTGTTGCTTAGGACTATCTGACCAGTCTAGTTCGATCCACTGTAATGAAACTTCATGATAGACGACTTGGAATGGTTCATCACGCTGCTCCCATTGAAAACCTGTGCGTAGGATTTCATGCCGATGTAAAGCTCTTTCCCAGGATTGCTTAAGGATTTGCGTGTCGAGATTTCCTGACAAAGAAAGAACAATTTGGGGAATGTAGATTCCTTTTTCAGGAGCCAGTAGTGAGTGGAATAAAAGCCCTTGCTGTGTTGAGGATAATGGGTAGATGTCTGCGATATTTGGCATGATTATAAAGACTTGTTAGAATTCAAGGTTGGGATGGTTAATGTGAAGGGTATGTGTTTTGGCAGATGCTTCACAAAATTTTGTGAGTAGGCTCAAAATAAGCTCAGTACCTTTTTTCGCATTTGATGCAGCAGAGTCACCTAGGCAGTCGACGTTCATGATGATTTTAGAAGTGTCCGGAGAAATGAGAGTTTGACAGGAATTTCGCCAATTCCAACGTCGGCACATGACCTCGTTGCCTACTACATAAATGAGTTCTTCTGGCTCTGGAGATTCTTGTTTGGCATCTTTGCCCAACGGTAAAAAGGATTCCTGTCCAGTTGCTTTTCTTAGCTGCAAAGCATCGCCATATGATTGTGCACGTTCGACATCATCTCCTCCAACAGGAATTTGTAATCTAAGAGAGGCTATATTCATAATAGCAACAACTTTCGAGATAAAAGGGAGTTGAACCTCAAGTTTTTGAACCCTTTTGAGCAAATTTTTGTGGGCAGGAGGAAATTTATTCGGGTTTGATCCGAATTGGCGATGAACTTTATCCCAAGATTGCACACTGGAAAGGTCATTGGGTGTGCTTAAGCTTTTGACTATAGCCTCTGCTTCTCTTAGCAGCTCAGTTAGCTCAGCACTTTCGCCTTGATTGTTGATTCCTTCTGCAATCACGATTCCTCGGTGAAAATGCGGTGCTAATTCGAATACTTCTGGTTTTAATTCTATTTTCATTAATTTTAAATTGCTTATCTAGAGATCTTTCAGGAGCTGGTCAAGTTCACCGGGTTTGAAATCCATAAGAGAAAAATCAGATTCGCTGTAACCGGATCCTGATTGAGGATTGATGCAGAAATCTGTGAGTTCTTTAATCTCTTTTTCAAGTCTTTCCACAAGGGTTTGGATGGTTTTGCTCTGATGAAGGCTTGGATTGTACATCCAATAAATTTTTAAAGTTTTCTCTGAAATAATTGCGTTAATGTCGAAGAAAACATCACGTTTATCCTCCGGATGGCGAGCCTTACCAGAAGATTCAGTTGCTCTTCCGAAAAAGGAAGAATTATTTAGGAGTTGATCGGTCTGGCCTAGATAATTAAAGCGAATAGATGGCAAACTAGATTTAGCGTAACCTCTTAAAACGCCATAGCTTAGCCCTTCATCAGGAAGCTGGTGAAATGCTTCTTTCACACTTTTTAATGAATCATCTAAAGTCTGATTAGTATTTGTTGGAAAGGATACAGGGAAGAGGCTAGTCAGCCAACCTACGGTTCGTGAAAGGTTAAGGTTGGAGTCTCCTTGTTGGCGCCCATGGCCTTCTAATTGGATGCCTAAGGAGTGATGCTTAGTCCAGGAGGTAACTGTCCGGGCAAGTGCAGCCAAAAGAAGTTCGTCTACTTTGATTTTATAGTTTTTAGGAACTTCATTGAGTAGTTTCGCCGTTGCATCCTCGTTTATAATAAGGGAAGCTGTTTCTGCTTCACCCATGAAGATCTTGCCTGATGGGTCATCGACGGGTAAAGGTGATTGCAATGAGTTTTCTTCAATTTGTTTCCAAGTTTTTTCTGTTCCTTTGAATGCACGTCGGTTTAAGTCTTCCACCCATTTTGAGACTGTTGAAGAAGGAGGCATGAGTTCCGCGCTGCCAATTTTACCGATTTGAGCATAGAAGTTCTGAAGATCAAAGAGTAGAATGCGCCAGGAAATACCATCGATAAGTAAGTGATGGCAGACAATGAGAAGGCGGCGGCAAGGTGACTTGGTATTTGCATTTAGTTCAAAATAAACAAGGTGCCATAGAGGACCGTTTGTGAGGTTAAAACCCGATTGTATAGAAGCAGCAACCTCTTCTATTTTTTTTTGTGGTTCATCTGTTGTTTCAACAATTTTTGTGAATGGTGCTTTTTTAGGAATTGGAGTGTAAGTTTGTTTCCAACTACCATTTGTTTTAGTGTATATTGATCGGAGGGCGGGATGTTGGCGGTAGAGGGTATGTGCTGCTTGTTCCAATTGGTCGATATTAAGAGGCTCAAGAATACTGAGCAGAATAGATTGATTCCAGTGATTAGGATGATTTAAGGGAAGTTTGAAGAACCATTCCTGGATAGGTGTTAAGGGCACCACGATTTCTTGATCTTCTGGGAGATGTTCCTGAGTGTGATTCTGACCAACCTGTGCTACGGTTGCAAGACCTTCGATAGTTGGATGTTGGAAGAGGTCTCGCGGAGTAAAGCTAATACCTTCTTGTTGAGCTTTAGCAATGACTTGTAAGATAAGAATGGAATCTCCACCTCGTTGGAAAAAATTATCTTTTATACCAATCTTTTCTACTCCAAGAACAGTTTTCCAAATAGCTAGTAGCTGTGTTTCGCAGTGATTTCTTGGAGAGTAGATTCGCGCACTTGTCAAATTCTCTAGGTCAGGAAGAGCGCCACGATCGATCTTACCATTAGAAGTTAGAGGGAGTTTTTTAATGGCACGAATAGCTGAGGGGATTATCTGTTGAGGCAGTTGCTCCGATAAAAATTGTATTAGCTTATCTTCTGATATATCACTTTCAACAAAAGCGACGAGCTGGTTTTTGCGAAGGACAACACAAGCATCTTTGATACCCTTGTGACTGCGAAGGACGGACTCAATCTCTCCTGGTTCGATACGGAAACCTTTGAATTGAAATTGCTCATCATACCTTCCCAAGTATTCAAGTATTCCATCTTGGCGGAGTAATGCCTGGTCACCCGTCCGATACATAATAGCTCCGACTGATGGGTTTGAAGCGAATGGGTTGGGTAGAAATTTCTCTTTGGTTAATTCCTGTTGATTCCAGTAACCCTGAGCAACACCGCTCCCAGAAATATATAATTCTCCAGCGATGCCAATAGGCTGTAGATTTAAGCTTTCATTGAGAACATAAAGTTGAGTGTTGGCGATTGGTAAGCCTATGGGAATATTCTCATAGGTGAGGTTTTTTTCTTGGACCTCATAAATACAACAACCCACAACCGTTTCTGTAGGACCATACTCATTGAAAATTCGAACTTGGGGGTAGTTCTCGCGCCAGAATTTGACATGTCCTGCGGTCAATGCTTCGCCACCTACAACTATGGCTTTGGGCAGTTGATCAGTAGCTAAATCTTTTGGGAAGATAGGTTCTAAAGCAGATAGGTGAGCAGGCGTTAGTTTGACTACACTAGGGCCAGTTTGCATCACTTCTGATAGTGCTAAGATCACATTCTCTTCAGGAAGCAAATGAACGGCTTTGCCTGTGAGTAGGGGTGCTAGAAGGCTAGTAATGGTTGCATCGAATCCGATGGAGCTTTGGACCGGTGACCCCCAACCTTCTGTATATGGATAGCTTTCCAAAGCGTGGTGGAGGTAGTGCATGAGTCCTTCATGAGAAACAGTAACTCCTTTGGGTTTTCCAGTTGATCCAGATGTATAAAGAATATAACAAGAGAGGTTATTTCTCAAAGCCGGAAGAGGAAGCTCGTTCTTAGTAAGAGGTAGTGCAGCTAACGAATCTAAGACCAATGTGCATCCAGCATTCTCAGTCATGTAGTCTTGCCTAGCCTTTGGGAGCTGAGGATCTATAGGAACGTAGATGCCACCAATTTTCATAACGGCAATTACGGCGATGACTAGATCGGGAGTTCGAGGTAATTTAAGCCCCACGGTATTTCCGGATTCTATTCCTTTGGCTTTTAGGCCTTGGGCGACAAGATTAGATTTTAGATCGAGTTCACGATAAGTAATTACATCTTGATTCCAGCGAACTGCGATAGCAGTAGGCTGAAGTGTTGCTTGTGTTTGAAATGCGTCGATAAAGGTCCCGGATTTGAAAGACTTTTGTTCCCCCTTTGAGTATCTAAGGATACAAGATCGTTCCTCTTCAGGAATAAAAGCCAAGGATGTAACAGGTTTTTCTGAGTTTTGAGTAAGGGCTTCAAGAAGCTTTTTGAAATGCTTAGCCATGCGTTCAATACGTGCATGAGCAAACAAATCACTTCGGTATTCAAACCGTCCTGTTAATGAACCATCGTTATTTTGTGACATCGAGAGCGTGAGATCAAATTTCGCAGTAGAGGCGGGAAGGGGGAAAGGTTCTATGGTAAGGTCGTGGTTGGTAAATTGAGGAATCTTAGTGTCAGTTTGCCAAAGGAAAAATGTCTGAAAGACAGGTGAGTGGTCCCAACTTCTCTCAGCTCCTAAAGAAGAGACTATTTGCTCAAAGGGTACACTTTGATTCTCAAAGCCATCCAAGACTGTTTGTCTAACGAGTCTTAAAATATCATGGAAACTTTGATGTTTTTGAATGCGAGTGCGTAGCGCTAGTGTATTGACAAACATGCCAACGACTTCTTCCCATTCAGAATTGGGGCGGTGTCCTATGGGACTGCCTATGATCAAATCTGTTTGATTCGTGTAACGGAACAAGAGTACTTTGAAAGCAGCTAGCAAGGCCATATAGAGTGTAGCCTCATGATCTTTTGACAGATTACTGATTTGCTTAGTTAGTTCCCTCGAGATAGTAAAACGCAATTCTGAAGCAACTGGTTTTGCATCAGTATGACGAGGGAAATCAAGCGGCAAATCAAGAGTGGGGGGTAGATTTTCTAGCTGTTTTTTCCAATATTGTAAGCTGTCGGCTTGGTCTCCTTTTTGCTCATTATAGGCGTAGTCACTATATTGAAGTTTTAATGTTTTTAGCTCCTCTTTTTGGGCGATAGTTAAGAGATCTCTTAATAAAATTCTTAAGGACCAAGCATCACCGATTAGGTGAGGGATAACTAATAAGATAATATGTTGATTAGGTTGTGATTTAAAACAGGAAATTCTTAAAAGGGGTGTATCTGAAAGGTCGAAAGGTTTGTAAGCTATCTTTTGTAATGCGTTACGAATCTCTTGCTGTCTTTTTTCTTCAGGTAGATGGCTTAAGTCTAAATAATTTAATGAAGGTAGCTTGGCTTTATCTTGCAATACTGGCTTGGGTTTTCCTGCTTGGTCAGCTGGAAAAGATGTATGAAGTACTTCGTGACGTTGGCAAAGTGTCTGCAGTGCTTGCTCAAGTTGATTGGTATTGAGTGATCCTTGGACTTGGATTGCTACTGGAATATTATACGAAGGGTTGTCGGGATCAAGTTGTGTAAGAACCCATTGCCTTTGTTGTGCGTGTGATAGAGTAATCGGAATGTTTTTTGGGCGTTTCTGAATAGGCTTGCTTTGTATTCTATGTGAAGAATCAATAGCTTGGGCAAATTCATGAATAGTAGGATCATCAAATATTGTACGAAGCGGGAGTTCAACGGAAAAATTTGATCTAACTTGCGCGATCATACGAGCTGCAAGAAGGGAGTGTCCACCAGCTTCAAAAAAGTTAGTGTTACCGTTTGTTAAAGGGCGTTCTAAAAGTTCTCCCCAAATCTTAGCAAGCTTTTCTTCCGTTTCGGTGACTAAGGGTGAGATAATTTCTTCAAGCTCATGTTGGAATTGTTCTCCAGGCTGAGGGAGTTTTTTTCGGTCAACTTTGCCATTGGGGTTTAAAGGAAAGGTTTTCAGAACTTGGTATTCTGAGGGAATCATATAACTTGGAAGTTGTTTGACCAAAAATTGTTTGAGCTTAGGAATAGATAAGTCGGTACTGGGAGATTGGCACCAAGCAACAATGCGCTTTTGTGTTTCAGATCCATGAAGAGATACCACAACTGCTTCAATATTTGGGAATTCTAATAGCCTGGATTCAATCTCACTGAGTTCGATGCGGAAGCCTCGTAATTTTATTTGGTGATCGATTCTCCCCAAAAACTCAAGTGTGCCGTTTGCTTTGAACCTGGCGCGGTCACCTGTGGCATAAAGTCGAGTGCCTCTAAAACTTGTGAACTTCTTCGCTGTTAGACTTTCTTGCTTGTGATAGCCAGGGCTTAGACCAAGACCTGATAAGTAGAGCTCTCCAGGGATACCAATAGGCATTTCATTATATTGCTCATCCAAGATATGGAACCCTGTATTGGCTAATCTTCCACCAATGGGAATACTTTCCTGGTTTAGATGGCCTTTCGTAATTTCTAAAGCACCAGACCAAATGGTGGTTTCTGTTGGCCCATAAAGATTCCAAAGTGCAGAACCAGAGGCAAAAAGTTGTTTAGCTAAGCTGGAGTCTAAAGCTTCTCCACCACATAATATCTTGAGGTCAGGTGAGCCTCTCCAGCCGCACTCAAGGAGTAGCCTCCAGCTTGCAGGTGTTGCCTGCATGATGGTGGCTTGGGATTTCTCAAGCAGATGGGTTAAAGCAAATCCATCCGAAGCTGTTTCTTCATCAGCAATCCAAAGATGTGCACCAACCATCAGAGGCAATAACAATTCCAATGTTGCGATGTCAAAGGCAATAGTTGTGACAGCTAAAAGAGTATCTGATGCATTTATGCCAGGTGCCTCAGCCATCGACTCAAGAAGGTTGACGAGGCTCCCATGCTGAATGGGAACGCCTTTGGGTTTTCCAGTGCTTCCACTGGTGAAAATAATATAGGCAAGAGCGTCTTGTTTTACTGTGATAGGTAGAGGTTCTTTTGAATTTTGGGCAATGAGGGCGGCATCACAGCTGAGATCAATTACTCGAATACTTTTGTCCGATGATGGAGGTGAGTTACCATTTACAATGATTGTTTTTGCTTCCGAGTCCTCCAGAATCATCTTGAGTCGTTCTTCGGGGTGTGATGGGTCCAGCGGCACATAGGGGGATCCACTTTTAAGTATGGCAAGAAGCGAGATCACAAGTTGTTCCGAGCGTGGCAAGCAAAGAGCGATAGGTGAATTTGAGTTTTGGCTTTGAGAGTGTAGGTAATGGGCAAGTTGATTAGACTTATTTTCTATTTCTTCATAAGTGTAGTGCTGTTTATCAAAACTAACTGCGGTATCTTTAGGCTTGAGTTGAACTATTTGAGAAATTAATTCATGGATACTTAAGGAAGAAATTTCTTTGGCTGTGCAGTTCCAATTATTAATCTGTTGCTGCTCTTTGGGGGTAATGAGATTGTGCTTGGAGATAGCTTGGTCAGGAGCATTTACGGCTGCATGTAAGAGAAGCTTAAGATGTTCTGCAAGCCGTGAAATGGTTTCTTGGTCAAACAAGTCGACGTTGTATTCCAAAAATCCTTGATAACCGTTTTTGGTTTCTCCTACTTCTAGGCTCAAGTCAAAGCGAGAGCTTATTTTGTCTGGCGCAATGGATTCAAAGTGTAAGGATTGCTTGGCTTTTCCATGGGAGTCTGACTCGGTCTCAGTTCTTAGCAAAAATTGAACTTGGAATAGGGGGTTATGGCTCAATTGGCGGTCAATCTTTAAAACATCCACCACTTGTTCGAAAGGGATTTGTTGATGTTGGAAGGCTTCGAGAACTTCTTTGTGTGTGTTGTTTAGCCATTGACGGAAAGTCCATTGAGAAGTTGGCTGACATCGGAAGACTAGATTGTTGACGAAAAGCCCTATAAGGTTGCGTGTCTCCTCTCGTTCACGATTAGAAACAGTGGAACCAATACAAAAGTCTTCTTGGCCTGAATAACGAAATAAAAGAGCTTGTAAGATAGAGAGTAGTGCACTGAAGCATGTCGTACGTTCTGCTTTTGCTAACAAAGCTAAAGCTTCCGAATCCTTTTTTGAGAATTCAATAGGTAGGCGTGATCCATTGAAAGTTTGGCGTTTTAGCCTAGGACGGTCTGATGGAAGTTTGAGTAGAGGGGAGACACCGTCTAATTTTGTTTTCCAGTAATCGAGTTCAGATTGCAATTTGTCTTGTTGGCTTTCTTGCCAAACGGCATAGTCGACATATTGGATTTCTAAGGGTGGCAGTTTACTTTTTTCGTTTGAGAGATAGCAGCCGTAGATATATTGCAATTCTCCCATAAGGACGCGAAGTGACCAAAAATCAGCAATGATGTGATGAATGACGAGGTGGAGAAGCGTACAACCGCAATCATCCTTACCTAGTTTGGCTCGAATCAGGGGCAGCTCAGATAGAGTGAAAGGGGATTGGTAAAGTTGTTCTATATCGTTGGCATGGCCCGATCGTAATGCAGGCAATACATACTGTGGTTCAATGATTTGCCAAGGTGTTCCTTCTTCGGAAATGAAGCGAGTACGCAAAATTTCATGGCGAGAAATGATATCATTAAAGGACTTATAAAGAATCGTTTCGTTAACCTCATCTGCGATTTTAAGTGTCGCAGGGATATGATAAACTGTTAAGCCAGGTTGAAGCTGGTCAATAAACCAAAGCCTTTGCTGGGCTGGAGATAGTGGGAATCGTTTTTTTTTGTGCGACGCTTTTGAAGTCTTAGTGTCAGTAGATTTTTCAGCAAGAAGTTTAGCTAGAAGCTGGCGCTTTTCTTCAGCACTCAGCTTGGACAGATCTGCTTTCTCATGGGCAGATTTAGAAAGTAAATTGTTCTCGTCCTTCATGATTATTTTCCTGATCTGCTGGAGTAAGAGATGCGATCTGTTGTTTCCGGTCGATTCGTTTGCTAAGCGTAGATACAGTAGGTGCATCAAAGAGGTCGATTACGGTAAGTTCGACTCCAAATGTTTCTACAACTTTGGCGATCAGTTGGGTTACTAAAAGCGAATGTCCACCGAGCTCGAAGAAATTTTCTTCGACTCCAATCTCATCTATTTCCAGCGTAGCGGTAAAAATATCGGCAAGTTTGATTTCAGTAAGTGTTTGCGGAGGTGTTCTGACTGTTACTCGATTATCATTTGGTTCCGGTAGTGCTTTTTCGTCAAGCTTTCCATTCGGAGTAAGAGGTAGTTCATCTAGCCAAATGAAGGCAGAAGGAATCATGAATTTGGGCATTTTTTGTGAGAGATATAATTTAATTTCCTCATCACTTTCGTGTTGTTTCTTGTGGGGAATTGCATAAGCCACGAGTCGCTTATTACCCTTATCAGATGTTTTGACCCTAACGAGGCCAACCTTGATGTCTGGATGTGTTTCTAAAACAGTTTCTATTTCTTGTAGCTCAATGCGGTAGCCACGGATTTTTGTTTGGTGATCAGTTCTTCCCAGAATTTTAATTCGTCCATCAGAAAGGTACGAAGCAAGATCTCCACTTTTATAAAGTAGTGGGATATTGTAGTTACGTCCTTTGACCGGAGGAAATGGATTCGGAATAAATCTCTCTGCTGTAAGTGATGGACGATGATGGTATCCACGAGCGAGACCTATACCCCCAATATGAAGTTCACCAACAACTCCTGGTGGGCATATTTCCAAAGAGTCATTTAGTACGTATAATTGTTTATTTGCACTAGGTGTGACTGTGGGTGTGAGTGGAGCACCATTTCCGCAGGTTACCATACTAGCATTGACACTTGTCTCTGTAGGACCGTAAGCGTTGATGAATTTTCGGCCTTGGCTCCAGTGCTCAATTAACTCCTGTGGGGGCGCTTCACCTCCCACTAGAACCATCTTCAGTGAAGGATATTTATGTGCAGGAAGAGCATTTAGGGCAGATGGTGTTATGGTGATATGACTTACCTGGTGCTTATTAATCAAATCGCGCAGTGAGGGGCCGGGAAGTAAGTTTTCGGCTGGTGCAAGGAGTAGCTTAGCTCCAGCGGCGAGTGTCATAACAAATTCAGGAACAGAGCCATCAAAACTGAATGAGAAAAATTGAAGAATACAATCATCTGAGGTTATCTCACAAACCCGAATTTTATCCTCTGTTAAGTTAACAAGTCCGCGATGTTGAATAAGTGTGCCTTTAGGTTTTCCAACGGAACCTGAAGTATAGATAAGATAGGCTAGATTATCAGGTTGGACATTTGTTTTTGGATTTTTTGAAGAATAAGATGAGAGTGAGATTGTGTCTAGATTGATACGAGTCAGAGTTTTTTCAACTGAATCCTCAATAGTGAAATCACCGGTGGTAATGAGTGCTGATGAACCTGAGTCGGATAAAAGGAAGCGGAGCCGTTCTTCGGGGTAAGTGCGATCAAGAGGTAAGTAGGCAGCTCCAGCTTTTAGAACAGCAAGTAATGAAATGACCATTTCAAATGAGCGCTCTACAGCTATGCCAACGACACTTTCGGGTTTAATTCCCTTTTCGATGAGGAAATGAGCTAGCTGATTGGCACGTTCATTTAGCTTTCGATAGTTGAGTTCGGTAGAGCTTCCGTTGTCAAAAACTAGAGCAATAGCTTCAGGTGTGCGTTCGACTTGAGCTTCAAAAAGCTGGTGATAGCAAAGTGAATCTTTGAATGGCTTATCATGCGAATTCCATGATTGAAGATAAGCTTGTTCTTCTGTTTTAGTAAAAATGGAAAGCCCGGAAATGGGTGAAGTTGAGTTTTGGATAATCGATTTTAAAAGACCAAGAAAATGGTTGGACATTCTATCAACAGTCTCTCTTTTGAAGAGATCGGAGTTGTATTCGAATCCTCCAACAAGTCCTTCATCTGTTTCATAGAGATCGAGTCCTAAATCATGTTTGGCAGAAATCTGTTCTTGTGCAAGGGGCTTAAGACTTAAGCCTGGGAGCTGTAGTTCTGAGGTGGAAGCTCTCTCTAACTGAAATTTTACTTCGAAGATAGGACTTCTACTCATATCCCGTTCAGGCTGAATCGCTTCAACGAGTTTTTCAAAGGGAAGGTCTTGATTTTCGTAAGCAGATAGAGTTGTGGAACGAACTTGTTTTAGTGTGTCTATAAAGCTTGCTGTCGGAGAAATTTGAGTTCGTATGACAATGGAGTTGACGAAAAAGCCTATCAAGCTTTGGACTTCGTATCGGTGCCTATTGGCAATGGGGCATCCGACTAGGAGGTCATTTTGTCCAGTGTAGCGGTTCAAAAGTAATTTGTATGCGGTTAGCAAAACCATGAATAGGCTCGCCGATTGGTGCTGGCCAATTTCTCGAAGTTGTTGAGTTATTTTATCAGGAATATTGAAGTGAACCATATCACCATTCGAGGTTTGCATTCTCTGGCGCGGGTAGTCAGTGGGTAGGTCAAGAGTTGGAAGTTCTCCAGAGAGTTGTTTTTTCCAATAATCTAATTGGTTTTTGAGTCCTGCATCATCCAAGGACTTGTGTTGCCAGATAGCAAAGTCAGCATATTGGATGGGAAGAGGAGTAAACTCAGGTTTAGTTCCTAAGAGGTGCGAGCGATAAGCCTGAACCAGTTCCTTGATTAGAACTTCAAAAGACCAACCGTCAGTAATTATATGATGAAAACAAAAAAGGATCACAAATTTTTCATCCTTTATTTGATAAGCTGATGCTCTGAAAAGAGGTGCTTGATCTAGGGAGAAGGGGGTTGTTGCCATGATCTCAATTTCCTCCTTAATATGAGACTCAGGGCTTGGCTGGTCGCGGTGGTCATCAAAGATAAAATCGATAATTGCTCGGCTGAGAATTTCTTGAACTGGTTCACCTTTAATTGAAATAAAACGGGTTCGTAGTATTTCATGTCGTTCTATGAGTGTGTTTAGACTCTCTTCTAGAATTTCTAGATCTAAAGTACCTTGCAGCTCTAGAGCAAAGGGGACATTATAGGTCCAGGATTCAGGTTGCATTTCTTGCAGAAACCAGAGTCTTTGCTGCGAAAATGAGAGTGGAATTTTCTGTGGGCGAGGGTCACAACGCTCAATTTGAGCTGTTTTCGGCGTGTCTCTGGGAGCCGATAAAAAGGAAATAATTTCGGCTTTTTGCTGAGAAATTTGCTCTTTAAACTCATTAATAATCTTGGCAGAACCGCTGATTTTCAATTTGCCTTTAACGACCTGTAGGTTAATACCCCGATTTTGTAAGTCTGCTAAAAATGAAGTAATATTGGAGCTTTTAGCTTTCAATGGTGTAGAAGGTTGGGGTTGACTGGTGGTTTTTAGGCGAGTATTTTTAGGGTATCAGCCTTGTCAATTGCAAGGCTTTGAGTAGTTGATTTAAATTCTCTCTTTGCGTCTATTTATTCATGAAAAGTATAAATGAAACATTATATGATCACTTTCGCAAGCTTTTTGAGATTGAGTCTAAATCTAAACAAGAGGCTTTTTTAGTTTACAACTCTAATTATTCGGAAGGGGAATGGGAAAAACAATATGACGTTTTTACCTACTCGGACCTGTATGAGAGGGTTATGATTATTTCTCAGCACATGAGGGAAAAAAAATTGCATGGGCAGATTTTAATTGCACAGGATACGGGTATCGAATTTGTAGCTTCTTTTTTGGCCTGTCTTTTTACTGGAAGGATTGCCGTGCCCATTCCCAAGCCAAAGATGGCAAAAGAGGGGCAGAGGTGGGTGCATGTAGCAAAGGATGCTGGGGCAGTTGCAGTATTATCCGATATGAAGGCCCAGCAATTTTTCCGACCTCTAAATGGCTTGGAATGTATTTGTACGGCGGAGCTAACCGAAAAAGCAGAAATGAATCTGGAAAGGCCTCGGCTAGAAGATGTGGCCTTTTTGCAATACACCTCAGGTTCTACAGGGTTGCCAAAGGGAGTCATGGTGACGCATGCAAATATCATGCATAATCTATCTGCAATTCAGCAGCGTTTTGGCCATACCGAGGATAGTAAGGGGGTGATATGGCTTCCGCCGCATCACGATATGGGCCTTATTGGGGGGATTTTGCAGCCGATTTTTGTTGGCTTTCCTGTGGTATTGATGTCTGCGAGCACCATTGTAAGAGCTCCTTATAAGTGGCTAGAAGCTATTCATCAATTCAAAGCGACAACCAGCGGGGGGCCTGCCTTCGCCTACCAACTTGCTGCTCAAAGGATAACTCCTGAAAACAAGCAATTACTGGACTTGTCATCCTGGGAACTAGCATTTGTCGGTGCAGAAACAGTTCGGGCAAATGTTTTGCAAGAATTTGCAACTGCATTTGTAGAGTGTGGTTTCAATCCGAAAGCTTTTCTACCTTGTTATGGCATGGCGGAGGCTACCTTAATGGTCAGTGCGCCAGAAAAAGGAACGGGTTGGCGCCTAGCTCAAGCGAAGCAGGCGGGAGAAGTGCCACGAGTTTCTTGTGGGCATGTCTCTGAGGGGATACAGGTATTGATTGTTGACTCAGACAATAAAATCGAGAAAGAGAACGGAGAAATAGGTGAGATTTGGGTTTCAGGTTCGAGTGTTGCCAGAGGGTATTGGAATAACGAACAAGCGACCCAAGATATCTTTAGAGCAAGTCTGTTTTCGTCGCTAAGCTCTGAGAACTATCTAAGGACCGGTGATCTTGGCTTTCTCGATCAAAATGAACTAGTGATCTGTGGCAGGCTCAAGGATTTGATCGTGATTCATGGTCAAAATTACATACCTACGGACCTTGAGGAGTCTGCAGCAAAAGCGATAGGTCTGAATGCTAGTTCGATCGTAGCATTTGCTATTGAAAATGGGATAGAAGAACAGGTCGTCATGGTTTATGAAATGCGGCCGAGTCAAAGAAATGGGCGGTCATGGGAAGAAATATCTATGAACGTCTATGATTGTATTCTTAGCGAGTGGGCTTTAGCAATTGCTTATTGTATAGCTGTGAATCCGGTCAGTTTGCCTCGAACAACTAGTGGTAAATTGCAAAGAAGGCAGTGCTGCCAAAATTTCCAAGAAAAAAGATTGAGCACTTTGTTTGAGCAGAGTTTTCTTGGAGATGATACCGCGGGCGACTTACTTGATCTTCCTCAGGATCAGGAGTCATTCAACCACTTTGTTTGTGATCAGTTTGCCAGAGTATTGGGACTAAGTGGGAGTCAACTTGATCACCGTAAGGGCTTTTTTGAAATGGGACTTACTTCCGTGACCGGTATGGAATTAAAAGCTCGCTTAGAAAGGAGTCTCAAAATGGAGCTCCCTGCCACTCTTATAATTGATTATCCAAATCTTGAGACGCTTCTACTTTATCTAGGGAACCAGCTATTTGATAAAAGAGAAAAATCTGAAAACTATTTTGAAGTAGTGGACAAGCAACTGGACGAGTTAGAAGCCTTGCTAGATGATTCTTGATCATGAATAAACCACAGGAGGTATCTACCCAATATAAAGAACGCTTAGAGCGTGCGATGACACTTATTGAACGACTCAAAGGAAAGCTATCACAACAGAACCAGAGCTCTGCATCCACTGAGCCAATTGCCATTGTAAGTATGGCATGTCGGTTTCCTGGCAGTGTAGCAGATCCTGAGGGGCTGTGGGAATTGTTAGAAAATGGACGTGATGCTATTACGCAAGTGCCTTCGGATCGGTGGGATGCTGAGGAACTATATGATGGAGCTCCGGCTGTTCCGGGAAAAGTCATTAACAAGCAAGGTGGCTTCATTGATAAAGTAAAGGAATTTGATCCCCTATTCTTTGGAATATCGCCCAAAGAGGCACATACTATGGATCCTCAACAGCGGATATTAATGGAGGTTTCTTATGAGGCACTTGTCCGCTTAGGTATGAATCCCAAACAAGCTTCAAGTATTGAGGCTGGAGTTTTTGTTGGAGTGAGTGGCACGGACTATGCCAGACATTTATCTCAGCTTTCAGGAGAGCAAATAGATCCTTATTTAGCTACAGGAAATTCTGCAAGTGTGTTAGCGGGACGCCTTTCTTACGTGCTTAGAATGACGGGTCCAAGTCTTAGTATAGATACCTCGTGCTCGTCTTCTTTGGTAGCTGTTCATTTGGCTTGCCAGAGTCTTCAGAATCAGGAATGCGAACTTGCTTTAGCCGGCGGTGTGAATTGCATTCTGACGCCGGAAGTAAGTATCGCCTTTTCTCAGGCTCGGATGCTTTCGCCGAGAGGGCGTTGTCATACCTTTTCAAGTAAGGCAGATGGTTTTGTGCGAGCAGAAGGTTGTGGGATGGTTGCTCTCAAAAAGCTATCTAAAGCACGAGTTGATGGAGATCAGGTTCTTGGGATTATTCGCGGTTCGGCTATCAACCAAGACGGAGGGAGTGGGGGTCTTACAGTTCCCAATGGGCACTCCCAACAAAAGCTTATTCAATCTGCTTTAAAGACATCAGGAGCATCACCAGAAGATCTTTACTATCTAGAAGCTCATGGCACTGGAACCGAGTTGGGAGACCCCGTCGAGCTGAATGCGTTGAGTGAAGTCTTTAAAGAGAGCCATTCTCCAGAACGTCCACTTTTGATTGGGTCAATAAAAACTAATCTTGGGCATATGGAAGCTGCAGCAGGCATAGGGGGGTTGATGAAAGTAGTTCTTTCTATGCAGCATGGAATGTTACCTAAGCATCTCCATTTTTCGGAACCGACTCCTCATGTAAAATGGGATAAGATTCCAATCAAAGTGACTGACCAAAAAGTGGAATGGCCTAGAGGGTCTTCTTCTCTAGCGGGAGTGAGTTCTTTCGGTTTTAGTGGCACCAATGCTCATGTTATTTTAGAACGATCAGAGGGCTCTCTAAAAAATTTAGAGCCAGTTCCTTCTACTTCAAATCATAAAAGAAGGTATTGGGTAGATATACCTAAAAACAAGAAAAGACGCCCATTACTTTCTCATCCCTGGCTGCAAGAAATGCTTTCTGTGGCACGCATTAACTCGAAGCATCTTGTTGTTTCTCAAAGTCTCTTTCGTGATGATGTTCTGAAACAACACCAAGTTCTTGGACAAGCTGTTTTTCCAGGGGTTGGTTTTCTCGAATTGCTATCCGCTGCATTCAAACATGTTTATGGATCTAAGAATATTTCCTTAAAGGATGTGAGCTTTGCTCGGGTACTATCATTGGATTCTGAGATGCCAGTTCAAATTGTTCTCAAGCAAGATACCGCGGAAGTTCTGCAACAAACTGAAACAGGTGAATGGCAAACATTGTGTGTTACGATGCTAGATCAAAGCTATCAAAAGGTTCACAATTTATCCATAAGTGATTTTCCTAGGTATGAGCTTTCTGAGGTGGCGCCAAGCCATGTTTATGAGCGGCTAGCAAGCCAAGGGGTTTCTTATGGGGAAGCATGGAAATTAATTGAATCTCTCCAAACAAAAGATGGCTATATTCGGGCTCATATTAAGGCTCCTCAAGAGTCAGGAGGCTTTCATTATCACCCGTTTCTATTAGATGCTATTCTACAGACAATGGCTGCTGGCTTCTTGGAGAAGGAAGATGATAAATATACCTATATTCCAGAGGGCGTAGGCCAAGTTATCTTTCATGTCGAAAAACTCTGTGGTGAGGTATTTACCGTGTTAGGAAAGATGAAATCTGGAGAGGGTTGGGTTAGTGCAGATTTTCTTTTGCAAGACGAAGAGGGAGCCGACTTAGTAACTTTCAAAGATATTCGTTTGCGTCCTCTCACTAAAAACTGGATTACCAGAGTCAATCGGGCTTCGGTTAAGGATTGGTTTTATTCAGTGGACTGGAAGCTCGATAATATTCCCTCTAGGGAAAAAGGACACACTCCAGAACAATTAGCTCGTCAGCTTATGGATGATGCAAAAGAGGCTCTCGAGGTTGAAGAAATCAAACGGTACCGAGAGGGATTACCTAACTTAGAGCGAGCTGCGGCTCAGCTGGCAGGAATTATTTTATCTAAGGTAGACTCGGAAAAAGTTATTCCGGAACAAAAAGTGCTGTGGAGGCATTTGCATAATAGAGCCCAAACAGAAATTTTAGAAACCTCAACGTTTACCGACGAATTGCAGGCTGTCTTCCCGCAGGAAATCAAGCTGATCCAACGTTGCGCAAGTGAAGCTGTTGCCGTGGTGGAAGGAGACCAGGATCCTATGGAAGTTCTTTTTCCTAAAGGTGATAGCTCCGAATTAACCTGGCTCTACCAAAAATCAGACGCAGCACAACTGCTCAACAAACAAATGTGTCTGAGCTTTGCTCAAATACGAAAGGGTCTAGGGCGTCCTCTTAAAATTCTGGAAGTTGGTGGGGGAACCGGCGGAACTACTGCGTTACTTATCGAACTCTTGGGTAAGGATGATGAGTATGTTTTCACGGATGTTTCACCCTTTTTAGTAGACGAAGCCAAACAAAAATTTGGTCATTCAGAACAAATGCTTTTCAAAACACTCGACCTAAGTCAAAGCCTATTAGAGCAAGGATTTGATAGAAATACGTACGATTTGGTCATCGCGGCGAATGTCTTGCATGCAACTCCTGACATAGATAGCTCTGTTCGCAAGATTGGAGAACTTCTTTTGACTAACGGATATTTGCTTTTATTAGAGGGAGTTAAACCACTCCTTTGGCTAGATCTTATATTCGGTTTGACCAAAGGCTGGTGGTCTTTTAACGACGAGTGGAGAGTCGATTATCCTCTTTTGTCCAGCACTACATGGCATAAGCTCTTTAATAGCATGGGTTGGGAATCATCAACGATTACAGTTGGCGATTTGCCTCAAGCCGTCATGGTTGCTCAAAAAAGGGCGGAAAAAAATGAGAAGCTAGTCATATGGGCTGAGCATCGTCAAGGAGCTGGAACATTTGCCGAGCAAATACAAGCCGGAGTTCGGAACCTGTTGTCGCAGGTTAAAGCATGTCTAAGTGGGAAGCCACCCTGGCCGCAACTTGTGCTAGTGACTCAGGGTGCCACTGATTTACACGCTTTTCACCCTGAGCAAGCAACTCTATGGGGATTATCAAGAACCATTGAACTGGAATTTCCTGGACTACAATGCCTGCGCATCGATCTCGACCCCACGAAAACGCTTGCTGAACAGAGAGATTTAGTCAATCAAGAACTAGAAAACTTGAGTCGAGGCTCGGTTCGGTTCCGAGATGGAAAACGATATGTAGCAAGGTTGCAACACGCAGAAAAAATAGAGTCTCTAAAAATTCCAGAAACGGATGCTTACGAACTGAAATTGGAGAATACGCCAACTCGTTCATTGACCCTTGCTGAAGTTGAGCGAGAAAAACCAATATGTGGTGATATCGAAATTCGTGTGCAGGCCGCTGGGATCAATTTTATCGATGGGTTAGATATTGCAGGTATGCTTCCTTTCGAAAGAGGTTGGTTGGGAGTTGAATGCGCGGGCGAAGTGGTGTCAGTTGGTGATAGTGTCACTGATTTTAAGATAGGTGATAAAGTTATGGCATTGGCTCCACGGGCATTTCGCACTTATGTCAATGTACCATCTGTTCTAGTAGCAAAGTGGCCAAATAATATTAAGACCGCACAGGCTGCCGCTACATTGCCGGTTAATTTCCTGACAGCCCAGCGCGCTCTTTGCGATATAGCACATTTGAAAAAAGGAGAGTCTGTTCTTATTCATTCGGGTGCGGGAGGTACAGGGATGGCAGCCATTCAAGTCGCACAACATCTGGGAGCTACGGTTTATGCCACATCGAGCCGTGCTAAGTGGCCAGTTCTGAAGCGATTAGGCGTTAAGAATATTTTTGATAGCCGCAGTTTAGGCTTTGCTGTGGAAGTAATCAAAGCCACGCAGGGGCAAGGGGTTCAGGTTGTTCTTAACTCATTAACAGGTGACTATATTGAAAAAGGTCTTTCTATTTTAGCCAAGGATGGACGGTTTATTGAATTAGGAAAGCGAGGCATTTGGACCAAGGAACAAATCGGTGAATTTCGATCCGATATTCAGTATCACATTGTGGATTTATTTTCTGAAAGTGAACAACGCATCAAGCTTTGGCGATCTGAGGGTAAAGGGGATTCTATTTTCAAGGGTTTGCTTCCAGTTCAGGCATTACCAGAAACTTCATTTCCTATTCAAGAGGCTCCTCGAGCTGTAAAGTTTTTCCAGCGTTCCCGCCATGTGGGAAAGGTAGTGCTAGATTTTGATCGGACCCAAAGTCCGGTTCGTCAAGATGCTTCTTATGTGATTACTGGAGGAGCTGGAGGGCTGGGGCTTGAAACAGCTCGTTGGTTGGTGGAGCAAGGCGCCAGGCACGTTTTGTTACTAGGCCGAAATATTCCAAAGTCGGATGATCCTAGATTACTCATCATAAAAGAAGCCATTGAGAAGAATTGGGTGTGGTTTGAGAGTGCAGATGTTTCTGAGCGTGCTGCAGTTGAGGGAGTCTTGAAGCATGCTCAAGAACGTGCACCATTGCGCGGTATTTTTCATAGTGCGGGTGTCTTGTCTAATGCCACGATTCAGGAGTTATCTTGGGATGAGGTGAATTATGTTTTTGGTCCCAAGGTTTGGGGAGGTTGGCATTTGCATGAATTGACAGCTCATCTGGAGCTTGATTTATTTGTTTTGTATTCATCTGCAGCTTCTTTGCTCGGTTCTCCAGGCCAGGGAAATCATGTCGCAGCAAATGCTTTCCTGGATGCACTGGCGCATCATCGAAGATCACTCGGTTTACCTGCCCAAAGTTTCAATTGGGGAGCTTGGTCTCAGGTTGGATCGGCAGCCTCTCAGTCAACCCAAATGGAATTGGCAAAACGAGGGATTTCTATGATAGATCCTCAAAGTGGAATTAAATGCCTATCACTTGCCCTCCAAAGGCCAGATTGTTGCCAGTTAGGGTTGGTTCGGGTTGACTGGAAAACTTTATTAAAAGCAGGTTTGTCTCTTGATCCATTTTTTGAATATTTTGCTCGGTCCATATCAAAAGAAAGGCATGAAAATAAAGCATTAAAAACCGGGAAGGAAGGAGAATGGATTAAAGAATTAAAGAATCTTCCCAGAGGGCAATGGAGTCATTACCTAAACAAGAAAATTCGAGAAGAATTGGCTCAAGTCATCGGATTACAGGCTGGGGACTTGCCACCGGCTGACGCAGGATTTTTCGATCTTGGGGTGGATTCATTGATGAGTGTCGATTTAAAAAATCGGTTAGCGTTGTATCTGGCCACTGATATTTCTCCTACGCTTATCTTTCAGCATCCAACCATCAGCGCTCTCGCACAAAAACTTACTGAGTTGTTAGAGAATCAAATGAATGTCTTAGGAAAAAACAAAATTCAAAGCAAACAATCGATTGATGTCTCTACTCTAAAACTAGATGACGATTCGGAGACAAAACTTTTAGTGTCCGAAGTTTCTGGCAAGGACATTGCCTCTGAGCTCTTAGCTCTTGAAGAGTTATTAGAGGAGTCCTCATAATTTCAGAACGCTTCTCTAAAATATCATGCAACAAAAAACCTATCTCTCACTAGGGCGAGATAGGTTTTTTGAGTGACGGTATTTATTAAGTCATTTCCTAGCGCTACGACGAAGAAGCGCTAGGGCAGCTGCGCCTACAGCAAGCAGAGCATATGTAGAAGGTTCTGGAACCACTTCAATGCTGGCTGTACCATCAGCATCCCATTGATGACGAACAAAAACGAAAGCGCCTACTTGATCATCGACATCTAAATCGAAGGAACTTTCTGTTAGTATAAGGCCACTAGTTTCGCTAAATACACCTGGACCAAAACCACTTTGAAATGTGAATGAAACATCTGCATCTAGGCTTAAGCTAGTCAGTAACCCATCAGTGAAAGACGCCGATCCTGAATTAATGGCAAGAGTCGTCGTATAATTGGTATCGTTAAGGACTGAGAATGTCCCGCTAATATATTGTGCAAAATCAAAAGTAGCATCAGTGATATTGAAACTTTCAGATCCAGAACCAATGAGATCACCGTCTAGGCTTAAGCTTCCCACACTATTCCAGTTTCCTTCGCTAGGAAAAACGTCGAGGTCTCCCCCTAGTTGATTATTAGTATCAATGTCATACATGCCATCTGGTTCCAGGTCTACCTGAGCATATCCGTTAGAGAAATAGTCATAGACACGACTGCTCCCATTAGCCGTCAGATCAACATTTAATACAGTTACTGCTTGAGCACTAACAGACATAACACTGATCATACACGTTAGTAATAATGATTTTTTCATCTTTCTTCTCCTATTATTTATTAAAATTTGATGTACGAGTTACATCTATCTTTTTCTTGATTGAAATTAGTAATGTTGCCAGGCCAATGACGAGCATGGCCCATGTCGAAGGTTCCGGAATAACATAATTACCCTGTGCATCAAATACCAAGTGTGTGTTCTCTAAAGGCCCCAAGGCAGTTGTGTTATCTTGTATAACATCAACATCAAATGCAAAGGAGTTTCCAGAAAAGGTGAGTAAACCATCGTATGAGCTGCCAAAGGGCAGAGATCCTAGCAACTGAGGGGTGATGGCAATGTCAGCGACGAAATCGATGCTCGTTAATTCACCATTTACAAAAGTTAGACCAGCACCTGTCAAATCTCCGATACTGGCAGCATAGTCCCAGGCGAATTCGTTGTTGATATTTCTGGGACTAAACAAAGGCGAAAAATCGGCTAGGTCTAAAGAGAGTGTAAAGTCTGATAACCCTAATACTTCTGTCCCGCTGCCTGTAAGTAAAGTGTCATCGTAGCTGATATCACCCACATCAAATATGCCAAAGTCACTATCCGTAATCGTCTTTTGTAAGACATTGAAATTGGCTTCCTCAAAGCTATAAGTAGTAGAAGCCGACAATTGTTCAGATACAATCATAACCCATACCCCTGCTCCGCCGTTCTTACTTGGATCCCAATAGTAAGGATATTCGAAGGGTTTTGAACCGGGTAAACCAGAGTTTGGTTCAACTAACTCTGATTGGATATTTGTAATATACAAAGAGCCTGTTCCATTATTTGTGCTGAGATCAACAAATTGAGTCGTGGAATGCGCTGCTGTGTTCAAAAGTAATACCGTGCTTGTTAAATAAAGTAAGTTTTTAAGCAGACCTTTTTTAATCATGCCGAGAAAATACTTAAACTGAGACTCATGTGCAATAAGAAATTTAATTAATTAATGAAATACTTATTTAAACCACTGGATAGGACGTCTCGAGCTCGATAGACACCTGTAATGAAAAAGTCTAAGCTTATACTGAAAAGATTTAGAGATTTAATGAGAATGCAATGGGGACAACTAGAGGCATCTCAACCGGAAAATCGTTGATTGTTCCAGGGTAAAACTTCCATCGGAGTGCAGTCTGATAAGCCTTTTGATCTAGGACTTCATGACCGGAACCCTCGATAATATCAATGTCTAAAACCGATCCTTCACTTGAAATCATTAATTTAAGAAGTACGCGACCTTCATATTTATTTCTCCTAGCAAGGACAGGGTAGCTAGGAGCTGGGCAATCCTTATAAGTAGGTCGCTTGCGAACTTTAATCGCTTTTTGGCCGTGACTATTCAGAGGCCGAGAATAAGTAATCATGGATCTACTGCTATTAGAATTCGCCGCGCCTTGATTGGCTGGGGAAGCCATGACCTCAAATAACTCAGAACTAACAGTGGGTCCGTCATAGGAAACGATTACATCCAGCATATGACTCTCCAAAGCATCATCATTCAGGTTTTCAAAGGCCTTCTCAGTCAATATCTCTTCCATCTCTCTCTCAAATTCTAGGTCTTCACGATTATCTAAAACCAGAGCATTTGTTTCTTCTACTTGTATTTGAGGCGAACTCAGTTCCTCTTCAGGTATTTCCTGTGGTTCATCTACGATCAGAGGCTCAACCTGAATGGCCTGGAATTGCAGTCTTGGTTGGAAATGAAGGCCCTGGGTTCTAAATAAGATGATCCCACCGACAGCAGCAAAGAGAACAGAGTGAAATGCAATGGAAAGTAGCAGGCCCAATACTCCGGATGATCTTAGGGTTAACTTCATGAGTAGGATTTATGTATCGATCGGAATGTAAAGTTATTGAGATTGATTTTCAAGTATTAAGGCCTTAATAATCCTTTCTTCATGATGCGACTTCTTAAGCTTAACTGCGTAATAAGTCTATTTATTTCCACTGTTTTTTGCCAATCTGAGGAAAGCGCTAACTTGTATACTGATCCCAACACAGGTGAGAAAATTTTTGTATTAAAGGAAATTCTTGTGCAAGCAGATGCAATTATTGCTGTAGAGGATACAAAATTCCGAGCCAAGAAGAATACTTCAGGAATAGGTCTTGAGGTAGATCGCATGAATTCGCCAGTTACTGTTAACACCTTAACCTCAGAACTTCTTGAAACGCAGCAAACGGTGGATATTCGGGAAGCTTTTGATAATATTGCTGGGGTCACTCAGTCAGGGAGTGGTAGTAAGGAGTTACCTATTATTCGAGGGTTTGATGCGAGGCGTTCTATTTTTAAAAATAACTCACGCGTAGGTGGTGCAGCGCCTCTTGGAGAGCTATTAGCTCCCACGACGGAGGTTAGTAATATCGAAAGAGTTGAAGTTCTAAAAGGTCCTTCAGCTATTCTATATGGTAACATGGAACCTGGTGGAATTATTAACTATATAACGGAATCCCCGGAGCAGTTTTTTGGTGCTGAGGCCAAGGCATTTTACGGATCAGAAGATTTTCTCAAAGGCTTGCTGGACATTACTGGCCCAATTGGAGAAAGTGATTTCTCTTACCGGGTTAATGCCTCTTGGACAGAACAAGATACCTATCGAGGATCTCTTAGAGATCAGGATAGGCTTTTCCTAGCTCCTGCTTTAAGCTGGCAGCCCTCAGAGGACACCCTTATGCTTTTTAGAGGTGAATTTACTCAAGATAATGTTCCTACGGATGCGGGTTTATTCTATGACCGTGGCAATGCAGTGCCCAATACAAATCAATCAACGGTTTATGGGGTGCCTAACATCAATATAGAGGAGACCGAGATCGTAAGAGGTGATCTTGACTTTGAACACCGTTTCTCGGATTTTTTTAAAATTGACTATCACGGTAGCTTTAATCAGATGAGAAAAAGAATTAATCAATCAGCATTAGTTCCTATCCAAGAGGTTTTAGATTCTGCAGCAATTCTTGCTACATTATTTGGTGGCACACCGAGAGTCTCAAACTTCGATTCCAGTGCTATGCTCATTGATGATACTGTTATACAAGAGGGCAACTATACAGGCTTCACTGTCTTCGCAGTGGCTGAATTACTTGAGTTAGGATTCCTAGGAGATCCTCCACTTACCTATGGCACGGCCCAAGAAGGTAGTGTTCTAGTGCTTCATCAGAATAACAAAGTTTATACAAATGAATATGGGGCTCAGGCTAATCATATCTTTGAGTTTGAAACGGGTGAAGCTTTTGATCAGGCAATATCCCACCAAATGTTAGTCCGTTTCGATATGGAGTTTTTACCTTACGAGTTCTACTCTAGCGACTCTGGGTTAATATTCGGTCTTCAGGATGCAATCGATCCTGTTTATCCTGAGACTCTTGATTTTCTACCACTTCAGCTTACCACAGATGAGGAGACTTTTTCTTATGGTATCTCTGCTCAACATTTGATTTCTTTTGGTGAATATTTACATATTTTATTAGGTGGGCGTTTTAGTCATTTTGATCGAGATTATAAGGATCAAGATATTATCTTAGAAAATGGTGATGTAGACACTGGTCTTGGGTTTACAGACACATCAGATTCCATTGACCCACGCTTCGGTGTGGTGTTGAGGCCTATCGAGGAAATGTCTGTCTATGGTGCTTTTTCAACTGCGTTTAATACAGAGAATAGAATAACTAGAGTTGGAGCACCTGTAAAACCTACCACTTCAGAGCAAATCGAGGTAGGAATGAAGTTCGATCTCCTAAAAAGTAGGCTAGGTATCGAGTTCTCATTATTCCAAGTGATCAAACAAGACTTAGTCGTTGTCGATCCCACGAATGATCGTTTTGCTGAGCCTGCCGAAAATTTTTATCTCAACATTGGGGAAGAAACAACCCGAGGCTTAGAATTAGAAATCACAGGAGAACTTTTTAGTGGCTTCGATCTTCAGCTCAGTTACGCCTATCTCGACGCAAGGCTTAGTAATGATGAAACGCGTGGCTATACAGGGAATCGCAAAAAAGGCGTCCCTTACCACAGTGGAAGTATTTCAGCCGTTTATGAGGTGCAGGAGGGTGCTTTGAAAGGGTTTGGTATGGGCACGAGCTGTTTTTTACGTGATACGGTGCAAAATGATGACGCCAATACCTTTACGCTATATGGCTGGGTGCGTAACGATGCATTGATCTACTACCGGCAAGAGCACTGGAAAGCCCAAATTAATTTTAAAAACATCTTTGATGTAGAATACTTACTTCCCGCTGGAACGGAATCGACTCCTAATACCGTTTTTCCTGCTCCTCCTTTTACAATTATTGGCTCTTTAGGAGTTAATTTTTGATTTTTTGATCAAAAATTTGGACTGATTGCAGGAGGTTAGACGGCGATTGAGCAATTTTATTGCTATTGAGACTTAATCTCTTTATACACGTTAGCGCATGAAGAAACCGAAGTTTAGACTCTCTTTAGTTTTAGCAACAATACTAGGAATAGCAACGCCATCCTATTCTGCGACTTTTGATCTAGATTTGACCGCAGATGGTGATAGCCGTTGGTTTGAATATTTTGCGGACGCCTTCGCTCAAATCGATCAAGGCTTCTTTAATGGTACGACAATACCCAATCCAGATCCAGTTCTTGATGGATTCTTCTTCATCAGTGAACTTCCCAATTTAGTTCCTATCCAGGGCGGGAGTACGGGGACAGGCGGTGCTGCTACTGGTGCAGATATTTTTCCTTTTGAGGAAAATTTTTCGAACATTGGTTCTATTACCTATGATGATTCTGGTCTGACAAACATTGGCGTGGAGATTGCCCCAATCACGGGCATTATCATGGATTGGGTAACTTATGTTTCGGATCTCGGTACTATCATCGAGAATGCCAACTCGCAAGATGATGGTGAAAACTCATATGAAACCTTTTTCTCTAATTTAGTTGGTGAGGTGAAGTTATTAGATGGTGCGGTAATAGACATTAGTCTGACAGCGGATATCACATTTACTTATGTCGACTTTAAAATAAGTCCTTCTGCACCTACAGAAGATATTGATTTCCAAGGTGTGTTTACCATAAGTGACGGTGAATTTGATCTCTTTGTTGATGAAACAGAAAACTACATACTTTTCTCTGATAACGTTCGAGTAGCCTGGGACGTTGAGGGTATTGTCAATAATTTGGCAACCCCTCGTATAGCTCCTGACATTGAATTTGTCTCTGCACCATCGCTTGGTGTAAGATTAAGTTGGCCTTCAGTGACAGGCTGCAGCTATCAAGTCAAAAGATCGACAACGGGAGTTGATGGTGCAGACTTCCAAGACTTTGGCAGTTCCATTGCTGGAGACGGCACGACCAAGGAAATAACAGACAGCGCGTTAGGCGCAAATGCCTTTTACACCGTCGAGGTGTTTTTTCCATAATCACTTCGTTTTAATTCTATTAAATGATGGATACCACATTTAGCTTACAACCCAATAAATTTTTGTAAATGAGACTCATTTGCATTTGACTCCTCCACGAATTCTGTTATTTAAATGTCATAGTCTAGTTAGACATAACAACTAAAATAATAAAAAATATGAATAGATACCTAATAATTGCAATGGCCGCTATGGTCTCGTTGGCGACTGCGCCAAACACATCAAAAGCTGATGAATTCTTGTTAACCTTCAACGCTACTCTTAATAGCTATTCTGGACCCGCAGGAGCTGATCCATTTAACCCCACAAGCCTATTAGGGTCGCAAATTGCTGCCAATCCGGATTTAGGGATTCTTGAGGGCCAATTTATTGTAAAAGACTTTGATGCCAACTTCACAGGCACAATTACGACTGCTACATCAGGTGCCGAGCTCTTTATTCATTCGCCTGTTCTTGAGCGTGTTGAGGCTTACACAACACGAGTAAGTAGTTCATCTCCTCTCGGAACACCAGTAAATACAAAGTATCTACTACCAAGAACCGCAACAACTACCACCACTGATGAAAATGGCCTTACCTCAACAGGATTCTTCGGAACTGCAACAGCGACCTTTGTAAACGGTGAAGTTACATCATTTAGTTACAGCCAGGGTCCCGATACTTTAGCATCGTTTGACTTCCGCTTCGACCCCTTTAGTATCGAAGGTTTAGACATCACCACAGGTGATGAGACTGGCTTTGAATTAGTTGGAACTTTTGATCTAGATACGCCTGGCGATGCTGATGCTGTGCCTTACGGTTTCTTCAACACTCTGACACCTGCACCAAGTAGCACCGTTTTGCAAACAACACGTGGTGATCTAGCAATTGAGTTGGCAGCTGGTGCAATATTAGATGGAAGAGAGAGCAGCGGAGGTCAGCCTCTTGATTTTGATCCATTAGATGGAACAGGCACACTTTACTATTACGACACGACATCACTTGACGCTAGTCTTGAAGTCGTTCCTGAGCCTAGCACCTATGCTTTACTAGGTTTTGGAGGTGCAGCTTTATTTGCTCTTAGGCGGTTTCGTCGTCGCAAGTAAAATATTTAACCATTAACTTTATCTAAGTTTTGAAAGAGCCCTTAGTTACTACGAGGGCTTTTTCAATGTATCGCGACTTACCGAGATTTGATTACGGCCTAGCAGGAAGCAGGCTTATGCGTGATATCAAAATAGGATTTTCCTGAAACCTTTCGTTGATAAAACTTTTAAAGAGAGAAGAGAATTTGGAGAGGTTCTGAAGAGTTAACCATTAAGTGAGTTAGAGGCGTTAAGGAATCAAAAGAAAGCTTTCATTTCTGCGAGTCGCCATAGGAGCGCCAAGGTTGAAAAGCTATGACGATGGTCATCATTTCACTAAGTCGCATCTTACTCCTTCTGTTGCGTTGCCTCTTGGATCCTCGTGGCAACCCTTTTTGTTTCCACTTATGCTGGTGCTCCAGACAATAATCGTCTATCTCTACACAGAGTTCTGTGAAAGGAACTCTGGACTCTTGGTGTTGTTTTCTTTTCATACATTAAACTTCTTCCAAGAGTCTTTTTTTGTACAGATTCTTATCCCGAACTCAGGTTTATAAATAATCAGATAGTTGCCATGACTTAAAACCCTCAAGTTATTATAAATTTTGTGGCGATAAGGTTTCCCAATAAAAGGAGATTTGCTTAATGATTGAGCTCTATCAAAGATTCATCACGAATAGGATCATCTTGAAAAGTATATTCTGCGATTCCTCTAAGATGTATTTTGGCTTCAGGAGTAATAGCTACTTGAAAGAATTTTTGATCCATTCAGAAAATTCTTTCCTAGCATCTTCTAGAGTGATTGTTTGAACAGCCTCACTTTGTGACGACTGCGTTCTAAAGAGTCGTGAAGACGGGTGTCCTGTATAATATCTTCCACAGTTACATCATCAGGAGCATTCTCCATAACGTTGTATACTATTTCCTTCACCCTCATATTATTGTCCAAGCTAAGAATTCGGAGTTTTCCAAAGAAAATCACCTTTACATTATCGACGGTTAGTAGATTTCTAAGACGAAAAATACCCGTAGCACTTTCAGGTTGTATTTGTAAATCATTGATTTATGACAAGTTAGATTATTATTAAGTGTATTCAATAATTTCTGTTTTAAAGAACAATCTTAGGTCCAGAATGCGCCAGAGCTATTAACAAAGGCACCATTACGGTTCTCTCAGATCCTACCAATCCAGATAATGCAGAAATCGAAATCTCACCTCTTATTCTAAGTGAAGCGGCGGCGCTGTCGTGCTATGGGAGAAAGAATCTCCGGTAGCAACACCTGATGCACCCTCTGCACAATGGACCTGGCAACAAAAAGATCTGACTGATCTCTTACCCGATTCCGAAGCCAACGGCTTACAAAGACTCACCTATGCCACCGATATCTCCAACACCGGCTGGATTACCGCTAAGGGCGTGGATCATGAAGGCAAGGAGCTTGAGGTGGCATTGTATATGGCAGTTTTTGGTTTTATACCGGTCCAGCAAGGTCGGAGATGAGTGTAGGTATTGGTGAATTGCGTTTTTGTAAAGTGCCGGTAATCACCGACGTTTAAACTATTTGCCATTATTCAGCTGCAAAGTAGCAACAACTTATCCATTGACACTTACTTTCTTTATCAAAGAATGCTTATTTCATGAATCCATTTCAGAGATCGATTATTTCGATGGGCCCCAGGCTTCCTTTCGTAATGATTATATTTTATTTGTTTCATCTCTGCGTACTCCACAAAAATGGCAGCTAATAAGCTTTCATTTTGAGGTATCTTTAAATATTCAAAGATCTCAGGGCTTCTCAATTTACCTCCACTTGACCAATACGTCCCCATCCCATATGCAGTCAACATCAGTAAGAGATTTTGCACCATTGCAGAAGACGCAGCCAAATGTTCTTCATTTCGCATCTTAATTTGTACTTCTTGATCGGGGTTGAAAGAAGAAGAAGGTTCCTCAGGAAGCCAGGTTATAAGGATCAAGGCACTACAAGCGGTGGCAAGTTTAGGTTCCTTAGTTTTAATACCTAATTTCTCCACTAGATATTTAGCGGCTTGGTAAGCTTCTTCTTTCCACAAAATGTAGGCTCTCCAAGGCTCAGAAACATCATTGATATCTCTTGGATAGTGAAATGGAGCCCAACCGGCTATTTCTAAGGAGTAGTGTACAGATTTACGGTTTTTTTCATCAATATGGGATGGAATAGCTTCATAATGCTCGAGAGAGCACATGACTTTTTCTGTGACTCGTTCTCGGATTATCCTTTGCATAGTTTGCACATCATTTGACATAGCTATAAACATACCTGGGGAATTTGAAGATGATAGCCTGGAATAGGCCACATTATTTTATCTGTGACATTGGATGTAATTTTTAGGTGATATCTAAGGCTAGAAAATTGCTTGGTATCTGTATGGCGAGTTGTCATCTCAGAATAAAGAAGCTACTGAAAAATGAACTAAGTCTAAGCTAATTTTTTTGAAGCAGTTCTTTCATATTTCTCTTTCAACCCGATTATTTCTCAAGGGTGAGACTTTCTAAGCGAGAATTGATAAAAAACGATCTATAGTCTAGAGTTGTAATGTGAAGTGCATATTTCTTCTATTTTTTCTTCAACTGTCTGTTTCTAATCTTTTTGCCTTACGAGGCAAAGTGGTAAGTGTTATCGAGGGAGATGTGATTCATTTTAAGGCAGATTCAAATCACGAATATAAGATAAGGCTCTATGGTATTGATGCTCCTGAGATGAAGCAGCAGCATGGGAAAGAGGCTAAGAAGGTGTTGGCTGATAAGATATTAAAGAAGAGCGTGAGGATTGAGGTAAATGGTATGGATCGCTATGGCCGCACGACTGGCATTGTTGTCCTAGACAAAATAAGTATCAACCGCTGGCTTGTTGAAAATGGATGGGCATGGCAATACAGACAATATGACCAATCAGATGTTCTCCGCGATGCACAGAAATCAGCTCATAGGAAAAGGCTGGGTTTATGGCAGGGAACAAATCCTATCCCACCTTGGGAATTTAGGAAGAATGTTAAATAAATGGGCGGTCTATATTTCAAGGTTACAACTGCCTTAAACTCACATAATGCTATAGACACTTAAAGATCTGCGCAAGATCTTGGCCTCAAGGAGCACTGATACTACTCAAAATATCACCTTTGAATATGTCTTTGCAGACCCTGTTTAAGAAAATATCCAAAATCCTTAGGCGTATCTGGGTTATAGGTAAGAAGATGATAACCAACATGAAAATAAATAGAGCCAAGAGAAGTGCAATTGGAGTTGTTACTCGTGGTATTGACTTTCATTAGGAATGCTCAAGATAGTCATTGAGTTCGATAAGAAAAAGAAGTGACTTGGGCAATTGAGAAGGAAATACCGTAGAGATTAAACATTTTATTAAAATGGTAACCACAGTGTGACATAATTAGTTTGAAAATGTCTTTATAAATTTTGAAAGGAAGCTAATTCATTTAAATAAGAGAACGAGAATAGCTATGGAAAATGATATTGTATACATCTCTACCGACTGTGGGACCTCCTATACAACTAAATCCAAACAACAGATACATAAGGAATGGAAAGAAGGGTCCATCAATGACGACCGATTGGTTTGGCATGATGAGAAATGGATTCAAATCAAGGATCTATTTGCCGGTTTTAAGGAAACGGCAAAGCTGGCAAAGCAGAGGATTAAGAGGCTTACCCAGAAGATTACGGCGGTGAATCTTGAGCAAGCCCAGCAGCCCCATTCTTCAAAATACGAAGTGAAGCAGGTGTCTGCTGCAGCAGTGCCCCAAGCTGGATATAGATCTTCATACCAGAGTCCTTTGATTAAGAAGAAAGGAAATTATCTTAGTAAGCTAACCTTTATTTTATTCATTCCATTTAGTTTTATAGTAGCTTATGGATGCTACTCCACGATTGTTTTTTTTCCGCAAACACTAGATCAAATTCCTTTATCGCAGGAAGTTGGGGTGACATTAAAATTACAAAACTATATCAAGGCAAATGTCTTGGAGGTTAATTTATCAGGTCGTTATGCAAGTCCTTCTGCTCTTATCCAGGATCTTAACTCTATAGCCCAAGGAGCGCAACAAGCTCCACTATTTGGTATTCAATACGATTATGTTAGAATAGTTGCGGGAGATAAAGTTTTCCTTATTCAAGATGAGGGATGGAATGCTGTTTCAAACTTAAATGGTGAAGTGAAACAAGCCAAAGAGCAAATTGGCGCAGTAATTTATGACAACAACGGCCATCTCCTTTCAAATGAACATACTTTAGAAGACAAGGACGTGGCTCATTTAAAAGCCTTTAATGATTTTTATGCTCATGTCTCAATTAGTATGTAGCGGATCATTTTGAATTTTTGATTTCTAGATATGCATTGAGGAAGTTATGGATGTCTGCTGTCTGGCAATCCGAAGACCAAATCTAGCATTCCAGGTAAAAATCTATCAGAATATTACGCTAGCAAGGTGGCGTCTTTCGGCATAGTATGATTGTTACGTGGACATGATACAAAAAGTAAGAATGCATGCTGCATTAGTGCTAGCACTCTTTAGCTTCTCTGAGTTACCTTGTTGTGCTGTAGGGCCTCCCATCGATCTATCAAACGGCTATACTGCTGAAACAACGACTACGACACAGGGTATGGAGGTAAAAAGCAAAATTTATTTTGCCTCTAATAAAATGCGTACAGAATCAAATATTATGGGGCAGTCTATCATTACCATCGTTCGTCAAGATAAGAAAGTGATTTGGAATTTGATGGAGCAGATGAAAACTTATATGGAAATGCCTCTTACTGAGATGACTAGCCAACCACTAGCTTATCAACCCGCCTCAGATGCTAAGTGGGAAAACTTAGGAGAAGAGAGCATTGATAACCAAGCTGCTGTTAAATGGTCAGTGACATTTGATGTAGATGGTAAAAAGCAACTGGCTTATTATTGGTTGCGTCAAGAGGATGATGTTCTTATTCGCTCTGAAGTCCAAGGTGTGGTGACAACATGGAAAAATGTAAAATTAGGACAGCCCGATGCGAAGCTTTTCGAGTTACCAACAGGTTACACAAAAATCTCAGTACCAGGTATGTAGTGCGAGAGAAGTTAGGACTATGAGTGAGAAAGAAAAGTGATATAGAGAAAGCTTATCCAAGCAAAGAAGCACTAGAGATTCCTAGCGAATGGTCTCTCATGATAGTCGAAGACGAAGAAGGGCCCATGGTTCTTAGAATGAACCACGGCTATAAAGACTTAATAGGTCATCCAGAATATAACTTTCAGGTTGGGGTAGCAGTGCCTCTCAACAATCCGACAGAGGCCGGATTTCATGAAGAAGAAGAAGGACTAGAGGTAGCAGTCATTGAAGAACAATTGGTGGAGCTTTTACAAAACGACAAGTTGGCACTTTTTGTTTTTTCCCAGTGCAGTGGGGGAGGTAAAGAATGGGTTTTCTATACAGGTAATCCTGATGAAGTGGAAAAACGTATAGAAGCTGTTCGCAACAGCGTCACCACTCATACCTTACAAAATTTCTCTCAAGAAGATCCTGACTGGGAAATTTATCAAGAGTTTGGTGGTGGATCTGATCAAGATTTGTGAGCGCAATGCTTTCCTTTTTAAGTTCTAACCCAGTTATTGACTCATGCTATTAGTTCGCTATACTTTATTCATGAGTAATCAATCTATTTCCAAAGAGGATCACCAGCACGTGCATGGTAAAGACTGCGGTCACACAGCCATTCAACATGAAGATCACGTCGATTATCTTCATGACGGACATTTGCATCATCAGAATGAGGATGGCTCCGTGGAGAGTCACGTGCTACCAGTTACTGAAGTAAATCCTGATTCTTGCTCTTGTGAGCAGCATGTGAGGCATGATGACGGGCATGTTCATGGTCCGGGTTGTGGTCATGAAGCTGTTCCTCACGGTGATCACATTGACTATATTGTCAATGGGCGTCTTCATCATCCTCATGGTGATCATTGTGATGATCATGGGCCTGTTACGGTAGTAAGGTGATCTATTTTCTGACTCAATGAGCAATAGCATAGAAAGCCTTTCAAGCTATTGCTCATTTGTAAGAAACGATATATGGACGCTCTGAGATACTTATGTTTCTCCCAATTCCTGAGCATGAGTTACGGAACATTTGGATTGCTCTCGTCTTAGCAGCATTCAAATCTTTCTTTCTAAGAATACAAAATGCGTCGCTCAAAGTTAGTTATTAACTGTGCCCCTACTATCACCCCAATACTCAAAAAAGAGGTAGAGTCTTTAGGTTACGAAAACATAAGGATCGAAAGAAGTGGCGTAACTTTAGAAGGTGGCTGGAAGGAGGTTATTCACCTCAATATTCATTTAAGGACAGCGTCTCGCGTGCTTTGGCAGATTAAGTCTTTCGAGGCAAAGACTCCTGATAGGTTATATCAAGAAGCAAAAAAAATACCTTGGCACAAATTGATTCCCAAGAATGGGTATCTTTCTATCCAGTCATTTGTAAAGAACGATTCTATACGAGATACCCGTTTCGCCAATTTAAAACTAAAAGATGCCGTTGTGGATCAAATGTTGGAGCAAAATGGGATCAGACCTAATTCTGGAAAAGAGTGTGATCAAACGGTACTGTTTCTCTTTTGGCATGGGAGCCTTGTGCATATTTACTTTGATACGTCAGGGCAAACAATAGCCAAACATAATTATCGAAAAATACCCTTCAAAGCACCGATAGCTGAGTCTTTGGCTTCAGCTTGTCTTTATTCCGCTGGTTGGAGCGATGCCAAGGGATCTTTTGTTAATCCTATGTGTGGCAGTGGCACGTTAGCCATAGAAGCGGCTTTAATAGCTGCTGGTCGTCCACCAGGTCTGCTACGTGATAATTATGGTTTTATGCACATTCAGGGGTATGAGGAAGCGAATTGGAAAAATGCTTTGTCAAAAATTGAAGCAAAGGATGAGATCGATTCACCGATTATCGCTACAGATATTGACGGAAAGGCTATAGAGTCGGCGCAAGAGAATGCCAAGATGGCAGGAGTGGAAAAGATGATTGAATTTGACCAGGTTCCCTATGAAAAAACGTCTGTACCCAATGGCCCCGGTATTGTGATGTTGAATCCTGAATACGGAGAGAGATTGGGTAATGAAAAAGAATTAGGAGAAGTTTATGCGGGAATTGGTAATTTTTTTAAAAAGTTCTGCCAAGCTAAAACAGGGTATGTTTTCACTGGGAATTCTAAGCTGGCAAAGAAAATTGGTCTGAAAGCAAAAAGCCGCACGACTTTTAACCATGCAAAAATTGATTGTAAACTTTTAGCTTATGATCTCTATGCGGGTTCTAGGTAAGATTAAATCCGCTTGGTGTCATAGCTTGTGAATGTTAGTTGATGTTCCTTCGCCCAAAGGATTAAATTTTCTACGGCATCTGGTAGCCAAGATTTGTCAATAGAGACACTGTGACAGTTTTCATGCAACACTATGGCGCCGCCTTTGTTTTTTAGAAGTCTCTTTTTGATTTGATCCATTTTCTGTTTGCCAGATGCCGGGTCGGACCAAGCTTCGCTGATAAAGAAAGTTAGGTAGGCAGTGTCTAAAGATAACTCTTTTAATAAGTGTTTCACTGCCGGAGTGACTATTCCCCATGGAGGGCGGAAAAGTTTTGGAGACTTGTTATGAGCTTTCGTTATTGTTTTAAATAATTTCTGTGTTTTATCTGTTTCGTGTAAGAGGCGTTTTTTAGACAGAAGGGGCCAGGGAGTATGCGAATAGGTGTGATAAGCAACGGAATGGTTTTCATCGATAGCTCTTTTAACAATCGCAGGATGTTTTTTTATATTTCTTCCAATGTAGCAGAAAGTTGCAGGTATCTGGTGGCTTTTAAGCACATCGAGCAGTTGATTCGATATGCTTATATTTGGATTTGGACCATCATCAAAAGTCAAAATGATTTTGCCTTCTCCAGCTGGCCAATGCTTTGGTTCTAAAATGGTTGAAAGCATGCAGCTCAATTAAAAGGCGTGGAATTCATTTTGTAAACAGCTGCGTTTTTCTAAACCCTGTAAGTAAGATCCTTGTAAGTAGTGAGTGGCCACTGCTCTGGTGATTGGCAAATATCTTGTAGTAAAATGAGTAGCCAAGAGCAATCTTGGTATTGATGCATGCCAGTTTTAATGAGCTTTAGAAGTTTATTTGTCTCTTTGTTTATAATTGTACTTTTACAAGAGCAGAGCCAAGCCAGTAGGCCTTTAGCATCTAGGCTAAATTCGTTAAGCTCTGCCTTGTCTTTAGCAATCTTGGAGTTAGATAAAAGCCATTCAATTTGGTGGCTATTGTCAAGGGGTAGGATAGAAAGCTGCTCACCTTTTCTTTCTTTTGCAAATAAAAGAACAGAGAGAGATATTGGATCCCAGTCATTGAGATCTGTTTGTTTTGAGGTGTTTTGTTCCAGGAAAAAATGAGCGAGCCATAACCATGACGTAGCGAATGCTTGGTATAACTCAGGCTGGCAATAAACGCCAACCTCAATGGTATTTTCAAGATCCTTTAGCACCTGCTTGGAAAATCTTTTGAGCTCGATCCAGTTTTCTTGTTTCATGTAATACTGGCAAAGGTAAAAGGATGCTGAGATGTAGTGAGGGTAAGCCTTAAGGATTTCTTGTGCGCTACGAAGTCCCATCTCGTATTTATTCTGTTGTGAAAAATAAACTAAAAAATTTCCAAAATCTTGTCTCCAGTAATTATTTAACAGGCGCTCTTCAGTGGAGTAAGTTTGGTTAATGAGCTGGAAACGTTGTTCAAACTCTTTGTTTTCACCAGTGATAAGGAGATAAGACATAAGCTGGCAAAGGCGAGACAAATCAGGCTTATCTCCTTTGACAAGAGGTCGTAGACGCTTGAGCATTCGTTCCCCTTTTTCTTGGCGCAATTTGGCGTCCCACATGTATCCATAGTGAATCATCTTTCCATTTAAATGGACCATGCCTTGTCTTTGGTTTAGCTGTGGGTGAACCTCTCCTTCAAATCGTAAATCATCAAAACGCCGGAAAACTCGTGTCGTTCGCACAGTGTTAGATGTGCCTTGTGGCATCTTGTTCTCTTCTAGAAATGTTATGGCATTAATACTGTTGTCTTGGTTTATATTACGAAGTTTGTTAATCAACTCTACTTGTAGCCCGGAGGAAAGTTCCTGGTCAGCATCCAAAACCAAAACCCAGCTCCCGGTGGCGATTTTGAGAGACTCATTACGTGCGGCAGCCTCATCTCCATTCCAGGCAAAGAAACCCGTTTTAGCCTGATAACTCTCAGCAATTTCTAGTGTTTTATCAGTGGAGCCTGTGTCGATAATCACGATCTCCTGCGCAATTTCTTTGACGCTATCCAAGCAGCGAGGAAGATTCTTTTCCTCATCTTTAACGATCATAACAACACTAAGCAATAGATTTGACATAGTATTTTGAGCGCTGTGTCGCTCTACCAAGATGGTGCTTAACTAGAAGAAATAAAGATGTTATATCTTTCCAGTAAAGTGCCAGCAGTCTCAAAGAGTCTGATATAGGCCTTGTTGAGATCAACAGTTGCTGCTAGCTCCCGAACTTTAGCTTTATGAAGATCACGTCTAAACTTAAAAAGAGTATTTTCAGTGGTGAGACCTTTTTCAAGGCGTATTTCTTCCTCTTCATAGGAACGTTGAGCATTGGCATGAAAGAGTTGCATGGCCTCAAGGCGTTCTCGGTTAGATTCTATGATGGCAATAAGTTGTTGAAAGGCCAATGAGGTTTGTAGTTCGAGATTTTTTAGTTCTAGTATACTTTGTCTCTTTCGGTGTTGTGCTTCGTGCTTGCGACCAATGGCTTCGTCATTGCCGAGGGGAATGGAGAAGACCGCTCCGACGGACCATTCGGAGCCTTGACCTCCGAAAGATCGCGTGTAGCTACCCCCAATGCTAGGAGACAAGCCATTTATTCCGTAGGTGCCTTTAAGATCGAGTTGAGGCCAGACCTGGTTCTCGGCAAAAACGAGTCTGATATCTTCTCGCTCAACTTTTCGTTTAGCGATTTTATATGCGGGGCTCGAGCTGAAGGCCTCGGCAACCAGATTGTTATAATCTAGATCAATATGGGGGATGATAAGCTTAGTTGTTGGAATAAAGACTGAAGTTCTATTAGGTGTGGGGTGGTTAGTCGTGAGAATTTGAAGTTCGGTCTGTTTGGCAAAGACTTCATTACGAGCTAGGACTAGTTCTTCAATGACTTCGGCAAGAGTTGCTTCTGCTTTATTGAGGTCGCCGGGGGAAACAAGCCCTTTTTCGAGTAGTTCCCTTTTTTCTTTGGCTAACTCAGAGGCTAGATCTTGCTCAAGCTCCTTGAGCTTTAAATTTCTCACGTGATACATGAGATCAAAGTAGGCTTTTAAGGTTTCGCTAACTGTTTCGAGCATAGCTGCTTCTAGCTCGAGCCTAGAGATCAATTTGTTTTTTCTAGCAACACGGATTTCTGCGAGGTTTACATCTGTTCCAAAATTACGGAGTAGCGGCTGGGTAAGTGTCATCCCGGTAAAGGTGCTATATTCTGGGCTAAATAAAGAAAGAGCGCTTTGCTGGGGACCTGACTCAATCAAGGTATTTCTTAGAATGTCTTGTTTAGTAAAGAGATCATATTCAGTGCCCGTAGGGAGTTTGCCCTCTAACGATAGTTCATAGCTCCAGTTTTCTTCAGTGAAAATACGAGGATCGCTACTTAGAATAACTGCATTACCACCACTACTAATAAATTCCTCGGTATTTTGAGGAGTACGTATCTTTTCATACTGTCCTTCAAAGGAGAGCTCGGGGTTAAATCCCCCAATCTGTTGTCGAAGAACATCTTGGGCGATGGAGATATCCAGTTTCTTCACTTCAACATCTAAGTTTTTTGTTAGAGATGAAGAAATAGCAGATGGCAAGTCCAGTGTAATTTCTGGCAGAGCTTCTAAAGTTGGGATTTTGTATTCATCTTCCGAGGAACTAGATGAGCCGTAGTATGTCGGCAAAGAATTCGGAGGCACGGAATCTGACTCTGGGATATCAGGTGGTGAGCCTGTAGGGGATTCGTTCAGTTCGGTTGTTTCTGTGGTTAGAGTTGGCTCTGTATTAGAACTGACAGCATCCAGGCCATCCGGCTCAAAAGGGTCGTCGTCCGAGCTAGTAGTGGTCGTTGTTGTTGAACTACTGGTGCTAGCAATCAAGCTTCCTGCAAGAAGCGCATGTTTCTTGGCTAGTGGAGACTCGAGTTTAGCAACCTGAGTAGAAGAGGATTTAGAGCAACCGACAACAACAACAGCAAAAATGAAGCTAGAGAGCAAAACATATATGCTCGTTATCTTTAGTTTATTTTTATTTCCAAGCATGACATTTTTTAACAACCCGCGAAAGTCTTTCAGATTCGCAAAGGCTTGTCAACTTTTGCTGGTTAACCTAGACCGCAGAAGATTTCCCGGAAAAGGATAGGTTTTCGTCTAACCAGGTGTCATGTTTCAGAACACGCTTTCTTGTCTTAAAAGCCATGCTTGAGGCCATCCACTGAGCCCATGCGAATAAATGAATAATCCAACTGGGCAAAGGTTTAGGTAAGGTTCCACCCACAGCTTTTAAGAGAGAAAGTGGTAAAAACCGTAGGGTTAATTCGTCGTTAATAGATACAATAAACCGGGCGCTCCCAGGATCTCCTTGTCGGCCTGATCTACCAATGAGTTGTCTATCAATGCGAGATGACTCATGGATCTCAGTAGCAATGACGTGAAGTCCTCCTAATTCTCTCACTCCGTGTCCGAGCTTTATATCTGTGCCACGTCCAGCCATGTTTGTGGCAATGGTTATCCGGCCAAGTTGTCCGGCTTTAGAGATAATTTGAGCTTCGTCTTCCTGCCGGAGGGCATTGAGGATTTCGAATTGTAACCCCATCTTACTGAGATGTTTGGCCACCAACTCGCTGCTTTGAACAGACCGTGTGCCGATTAGGAGGGGGCGATCCTTTTGATGCAATTTTTTTGCCTCGCAAGCAACAGCTTTCCATTTGTCGTTCTGAGAGGCAAAAATTTGGTCAGGGTATCTTTTGCGTAATGCAGGGCGGTGTGTAGGAATTTTTAGGACTGCTAGATGGTAGATTTGCCAGAGTTCTTCCTTGGATTCATATGCGGTTCCAGATAGACCCGAGAGGTTTGGATAACAACGAAAAAATCTTTGAAAGCTCATAGAAGCTATAGATTCATTAGGAGGTGTGATTTCTACGTTTTCTTTAGCTTCCACCGCTTGGTGCAATCCTTGTTGCCACGTGCGATGCTCCATAATCCGACCAGTGAATTCATCTATGAGTTCTATTTTTCCCTCGTTTATGGCATAATGAACATCTTTTAGATAAAATTCTCTTGCAATTAAAGCGGTACGAATGAGGTCGTGGAAGCGCTCCCTGTTTCGCCAAGCAGCAGGGAGAATCGAAGCTTTGCTAAAGAGTCGATCATTAATTTGAGATACGATACTGATTTCTCGGAACTTGAAATCAACCTGATAGTCTTGACCACGTTTTAGGGGTGCAATCAGCTTTTTAGCGTGAATACTGGCTGATTCGAGATCTTTATTCCTGACGCGTTGTGAAATAATAAGTGGTGTCACGGCTTCGTCAATGAGGACGCTATCTGCTTCATCCACAATGGCAAAATGTAAACCACGCATGACTACACTTTGATGGCGGTTTTGTCTTTTTGCCAGATTACGAATCAGGCGGCGAGTGGGGTCATAGGGAGTACTTAAGGCTATACGATCTCTTAAAAAATCAGCTAAAGCTTCTTTTGGTGTAGTGTAGGTGATATGTGCTGCATAGGATTTCTCGCGCTCATTAGCAGGCATGTGACCAGTGACGGATCCAACCGATAAGCCGAAAAAACGGAATAAAGCCTCCATCTCTTGACTGTCGCGTGAGGCTAAGTAATCGTTGGCTGTAATGACATGGCAAGGTCTACCTGTGCTTCCCATGAGAGTAGCAGCTAGTGCGACAGTAAGTGTTTTCCCCTCTCCGGTGGCCATTTCAGCTAAATATCCATGGAATAGGCTGGCCGCACTAGCAAGTTGAACCGGGTAAGGACTTAGTTGTAGTGCTCGCTTTGCTCCGAGAACTAGCATAGCAAGACCTTCTGCTACGGCTTTATCTGTGGCAGGGAATTTGAGGAAATGAAGGCGCAGGTTTTTTAAACGGGATACAACCTCTTTGTCTGTAATGGACTCATTTCGCTCAGCTATATGCTGAGCTTTCTTAGCTAATTCTAAAAAGTATTTTAGTGAACTTTTGCGGCGCTTGTATTTACCATGGAGTGAAAAAATAAAGGCATCAAGGCCTTGATAGCTTTTGCATTTTTCACTTGCTTTGAGCCGCCAATAATCTAACTGGAAATTTGACATCGGAAGGGTAGTTACAACTTGAGTCTGTCTTGAAGAACTTGCCTGATCAATCTCCAGCCTTGTTTGAGTAATGGTTCGTAACCAATATGAAAGCGAATTTGTCCTCTACGGTGTTGGACAAAATAAACATTTTCTTGATTCTCAAGCTCTGCATAAATCATAAAGAAAGGCTCTTTGCTTGTAACCCCCTGAGGATCTTCTTGTGAAACTTCGATTTCACCACCACCACCCCAACCTAGAGCGGGTGAAGGCAATGCTTTCTGCTCTCCGGGAATTCGAATCATATTGAGCACTTCAATTTCTTTACCAGCTTGACCTATCAGTCGGACTGAAGCACCGCGTATCGATTGAAAGAAAACATCCGCAGCTTGTGGTTGCTCTACGATAGCAACAAAGCGATAGCTAGTAGGTTTGAGGAAGACTCCGATTGGGGTGCCCTTGTGAAACCAGGCGCCGATTTGCTGGTCTAATTCAGGGGCGGCCCAAACTCCGTCATAGGGAGCTGTTATATTGAGGCGTTCTTTTTCCTCCAGATAGAATTTTAGATTTTTCCGTGCGCTTTCCAGTTTAAGCTGGACGGGTTTGATGCGAACATTTTCTTTAAAGGCTAGATTTTGCAAGGTAGCCCTAGATGCGCGTATCTCGGCCTGAGCTTGTTCAATTTTCCAGTCTAGTGCTAAGTCGCTAAACACCATGAGCTTATCACCTGCCTCTACTTTGGTGCCTGGACGCGTATAAACTTGCTCTAAGCGACCAGAGGTAGGCGCAAATAGCCGAAGGAATTTATCAGCTTCTACCACCCCGTGTGCTCTGGCATGCAGTGGAAAGGGTATAATGGCCAATAGGGTGATCGTGCCTACGAGAATTGAAAAAACGATGGTCAGGGCTCGGTTTCTAGTAGCGTCTAAGCCCGGGTCTGTAAACAGATAGTAAAAAAATTTGTACAAAGGCATAGCTAACCAAATAAATGAAGTGATAGCTGCTAAGACAATACCTAGCCCAAAGAATTGGTCAGCCACGATGAGAGCAATACTCGTTAATAGAAAAATACGATAAAGGCCTGCACTTATTCCATAGATAGCCAACCAAATGCTTTCCGAGTTAGATTGTGCAGCAGGGAGCATGTGACGGCATTTAAAGATAAATTTTTCCAAAAGGTATTTCAATTGCTGGTTGGAGCGTTGAGACATATTAGGGATTTCGATAAGGTCTGAGAGAATGTAATAGCCATCAAAACGCAAAAGAGGATTTATGTTAAATAAAAAGGTAGTGATGGATGCGATGACCATCAAATTATAGGCCATGGCATTCATAGTGGTATCCGAGGTATTGGCCCAAATGATGACAGCAATAGCTGCGAGGAAGAATTCAAAGATCATTCCGGCGGCTGCGACGTAAATGCGATTCCATTTACTGCGAAAGCCCCAACTTGTTGTAGCGTCGACATAGGGAATGGGTGTGAAGATTAGTAACATGACACCTAACGTGCGCACTTCTCCTCCTAAGACCCGGCATATCAAACCATGACCGAGTTCATGCCAAAACTTTGCAATCACACCACAGAGATAGAGCAGGAAAAGGTTTCCAGGAGATAGAAGGCCCTCTGTTTGATCAAGCGCAGCGTCCCAGTTTTCAAAGAGTTCTTTAGCTCCTAGAAAAATAACAATGGACCAAAGGATCATTCCCCAACGATTTAAGAGAGGCCTGAAAAAGGGAAGCAGTGCATTAATAAATGGAGTAGGGTCACAAAGAGAAATTTTAATAAAGAGGAAATTAAGAAATTTGCTTCGTAACTCCTTATGTTCTGCTTTACGGCGTCTTTCTGACATAGCTGAGACATCAGGAGGAAAGTCGGAGTGAATGAGGTTACCCTGTGTCAATTGGGCAAGAAGTCGGACGACTTCTTGCTGTCCGGGCGTTTCATCAGGATAAATTTCTAAACATTCATTCCAGACTTCTTCGATTGTTCGTTCGATTCGTAGTCTAGCTACAAAATGGTAGCCAGCAGGAGAAAGACGGAAGAATTTATTGCTAAATGGTTCGCTTAAAACATACCAAGGCACTCCTCTATAGCTTTGACGTTCAACTCGAACACTGGGATGTAGCTGCGCACTACGACTAGCAATACGGTGCCAAGACTCACTGAATAATGAACTCCGATTCATATTTTCTGATTGTATCCTAAAGCCACAATTTTAATCTTAAGAAATCAATAAGGCGATGGGTCATCATGTAAAGGGGAGGCTTGGTGCCAGCATTGATTTTGACAATACCTGTCATGCCTGGGCGCCACCATTCATCCGGTGGACATTCGATGCTGCAGCGAACATAAAAGACATTTTTTTTGTCGCGAGCAACTGCACTGGGCTCGATGAGTCTCACGGTGATGGGGTACTTGATTTCCGGGCGGCTCTTAAAAGCAATAGCTCCATCAGCTTTGACTAGGACTTCTTGAATATCCTCCTCTGGGATCATTGCTTGAGTATAAAGGTCTTCTAAACGGGCGATTTTCATAAGGACATCACCCTTTTCAACTGGAGCACCAATTTGTTCAGTAAGAGCTCCTTCGACGATGACACCGTCAAATGGGCTCACGATTTTTGAACGGCTTAATTTATAGCGGGTTTGTTTGAGTTCTGATTCAGACTGAGCTGCTTTAGCTGTGGCTATATGCATGTCACCAAGACTACTTTGACCAAGTGCGACTTGGGCTTCGCTTCGGTAGCGTTGCATAGTAGCCATGACTTCACTTTCTTGGAGTTTAAGTTCGCGAGTATCTAGGGCAATGAGTGGTTCCTCCTTTTTTACTTCCTTACCGGGAATGACATGGACTTCTTTGATGTAGCCTTGGAAAGGAGCGGGTAGGTTGATGAGGGCATCCGTTTTTAAAATAAACTCTCCACTGACTTTGTAAGGCCATGGGTATAGGCATAAAAAAAGAAGCACGATTGTAACGAGTAGGCCCCCAAATTTCCACCATGTGTGTTCTGGTCCAAGAACGGTAGCCAACCAGCTGCGTGTTTTGTTCTCTCCGAGAAACCACCAACCTCTAGCGTATTTATGAAGTTCTTCGAGCCTTGGTGTAACTAGGTCACAAATTAACCGAAGTGCTTCTACTTCTGTTTCTTTAAACTGCGCGTTTTCTCTTTGCAAAGTGAGTGTACCAATGACTTGGGAATTTATTCTCAACGGCATTGACAGCATATTTGTTGCACCAAATTTTTGATGAAAGTTTTGATGTTCTCGAGTGATGGTGAGTTCGTTGTCTTTAGTGGGCCAAACAACATTTTCATCTTGATCGGATGCTTCCAGCATTACCCGTTCGAGTTCTTGTGCGATCTCAGTTCTTTTTTCGATTTTATTTGAGTGACTTGTTGCTTTAAGTCTCATTTCATCGTCTTGCAAGCGGCCAATAGAAACACGTGTACAACGAAAGTGAAAAACCAATTCATTGCAAAGAGAGAGTGCTGCGTGATCGTACCGACTACTTTGGTTGAGTAACGAGATCAGGTCCAGGGTGATCCATAGAGGTCCTTCTGGCATTTGATTATGCGTCTTAGAGGGCAATGAGGATGTTGTTTCAGACTCTATACTTTCTGACATCTAAGTAGAGACTATCTCAAGGTGTGGGTGTAGTCCTAGTAAATTTTGTTTTGGGAAAACAAGAAAAGAGAGTTAAGGTTTTAAGATAAGTCTTAGATAAGAAAAAGATGTTCATGCGATGGAATTTGATATGGTTGATCAGCTTCTTTGGGGTAGTGGAGACACAAGCGCAGAAGTCAGATTTTAAAAATAGCTTAGGTATGTTGTTTGTGACAGTTCCGAACACAGAAGTTTATTTCTCTGTCTATGAAACAAGCGTAAAAGATTATCAGGTTTTTGTAAAAGAAACGAAGCGCACAGTTAAAAAGCCTTCTTTTAAGCAGAATGGGAATCATGCAGCAGTCAATGTCAGCTGGGAGGATGCGAAAGCTTTCTGTTACTGGCTAACGGCAAAGGAGAGAAAAGAGAAAATTATCTCAGCTAAACAGTATTATCGATTACCCAACGATAAGGAATGGAGCTTAGCTTCTGGGATTAAGGGTGCAGCAGATGAATTCTCTTTCGAAGATAATTTAGATTTTGAATATCCTTGGGGAAAAGAATGGCCACCGCCCCCAGATGCTGGAAATTACAGCCCTGATTTGTTTGTAGATAACTACTCCCATACCTCTCCGGTAGGCAGTTTTAAGCCTAACAAACTTGGTATTTATGATCTTGGAGGCAATGTTTGGGAGTGGTGTGAAGATATTTTTAATCAATCTCCAGATTATCGAATTCTTCGAGGGGCCTCCTGGCGTATGCGTTTGCCAAATGACCTTCTCTTGACCAATAAAATCGGTAACCGTCCGGACCTTAGGCTTTCCGTGTATGGCTTCCGAATTGTTTTGACGAAAGATAAAAAAGAAGAAGACGCACTTCAGTAGGTTGCTAACTGGCAGCACCCACTTTTTTAGCATATCCTTGAACACTTGCTAGCAGCGTAGCAAGAAAGCCTGCAATGGTAACTAAGGAGCCAATCATTTCGCCTTTGTTCAATTCTAATTGATCACCTTCTTTAAATTGGCGAGTGTGGTCGGACATTTTGCGAGTTAGGCCGAGGATGGGCTCTCCGGAATCTGATTTAGCAGGCGTTTGCGACAAAGTAATCGTTCTAATTTTAAAGATATATTTGCCATCTTGGCAGATCTCTTTTGTTGCTTTTCCTTCAAACATAATCATGCCTCTAGAAAAATCCATTAGGCTAAGAATTTGTTCTTGGAGCTCAGAAGATGCTGAGTATTTATCTTTCAAAAACTTGAATTTATCTGGGACTGGAAGATTCATAAACTCTTGACGGTCTTTGCCAGTGATTTTTTGGATTTCAGTGGCGTCGTTTTTGCCAGCAGATTTGTAATCACATAGGGCTAGCACAGTTCTGCAATCCTCTAATAGTGGCACAATGGTCGACAAAGCCTCTGTGATAAGATTTCGAGTAAGCCAATCTTGAGAAGCATTTTTTGCTGCCTCAAAGGAGCGTCTTTCTTTTTGTTGGGGTTGAACAGGAAATTGATTGGTAACACTATCGTAATCCTCTTCACTAACTTTGCGATATCCCGCGAGGTTCACCATCGCGATATCGAAAAGACGTTGATAAACATTTAGGTAACGATCTGCGATCTCGTTTAAACTAATCTTTTGTCCTGTAGGAGCTTCTTTTGTTTGGTTAGGCATGTTTGACATCATTATCTAAAACCGCAGAAGGTCAATAGTTTGTTCAGTAAGCATGCGATTATTGTATTTTTCATAAATTAATATAATTACAATAATGAAATAGAATTTATACATAAACTTTAGCATAGTTCGATGATGATTGGAGAGTTGAAATTAATCCAGTTTTATCTGATTAATACTTGATTATAACAGTGCTGTCTTCAGAATCAAACAAGTCTTTGGTTGCGAAAGACTGTTAATGTTGGGAGGGTTTAGATGGCAGGAATATTACCTGTCATCGTATCCCTATTTATACCAAAAAGAGGTAATAAATATGGCTAAGACAAAAACTAAAAATCGGAATCGCTGGAAACAACCCCGAAAGCACAAGAAAATCCCAAGGCATCTGCAATATGATTTGCAAACATTAGAGCCGAGGCTTTTATTTTCTGCCGCCTTGTATGATCCTGGAGATGGCGGCGGTTCTGGGGATAGTGATGTCGCAACGAATATAGAAACGCAGTTAACGGATACTTTTACTTTTCTCGGCAAGTATGCAGACGAGATAGGAACCGAAGAGGCAGCAGATTCCTCAGCAGTTCCTTTTTTCCAATCAAGCGTTGAGGATTTATTAGGTTTTGAGATTGAAGACTTTTTAAAGGGTGGGTCAGGTAGTGATGCATATAGCCAAGTAGTTGATGACTACTTTGACAATGCGAGTCCGGATTCCACAGGCCTTGCTGCTGACCTACAGAGCGCAGTGCAGAACACCTTTGGAGTTGGATCTGTTACGGATACAGGCTCGGACAATGATAATCTGATATTAAATTTCTCTATCGATCTGAATGAAGTTACAAAGGACCTAAAATTTGGCACCGAAGCTCAGGAGTTTTTCTTAGAATATGGAGCAGGTGCCCAAGTAAAGTTTAATGCGGATGCCATAACGTTCTCTATTAAAGCTGATTTAAGTGGAGTGGATAATGTGGCAACAGATGAAACAGATAACTCCTCTAACGATAGCCTTTATTCAGTCGAGTTTGGTGGCAGTGATAAAGACACGTTATCTATAATGGGTTCTTCGAGTCATACCAATAGTCTAGATCCCTTAACCGGATTTGGAGTTGGTTTTGGACTCATTGATGCTCGGGATGATGTAATGGACTCGGGTGGTTATGTTGCTAACACAGGCGGGACTTTCTCTTTTAATCTTCAACTTGATTTTATCTTGGAGAGTTCTTTGTCTGCTGATAGTAAGCTCAGTCTGGATGAGCTCAGAGCAATTGATACTGCTTCATCATATGAAAGCATCTACAGAGTGGATACTCCAACCGGTGCGGGTGTTAATGAAGGTGAACTCTTTTTACCAATCCAAGTAGCTAACCCAGCAGGGGATGAGTTTATTAGCGGTATTGATGGTATCACCGGAGACTTTACCTTTACCGATAACGATCTTTTTGATAGCCGTTCACCCTTGGTTCAAGCAAGTGATCAGACATTAGCTTCTTTTTCGAGGATGACTGCTGATGATCTTTTACAGTTTGTTAAAAACGCTACCTATCTCTTTGGTCAGAGTTCAGATCTAACAGAGATGCAAAATTTTCTTCCATTACTTGATCTTAACCTGGGCCAAGCGTATGATTTCCTGGAGGCTTCAGAAAAAGCATTAGTTGATCCTTTAGTCATCATTGAGAATGTATTACGCATCAAAGATGCGCCATCAACAAGTGGTGATCCACTTGATTACACGGGTAATAGTAGCTTTCAAATTTATGTCTTTTACCAAGGTGTCTTAGAAGGTGGTGCCTTGCAAATCATTACTCTCAATGCGAATAGCTCCCGTGCTTCACTGCAAGATGTTGCCGATGACTTAAATATTGCGCTCGCTGCCGCTGCCGCAGGGACCCAAAGAGTCTTCGCACGGGTAACCGAAACCGCTTCTCCTCGGCTAGAGTTGTATGGTGTAGATGCGGATACGACCTTCTTCATTAGTAGTGTGAATCCAAGTGGAGAAACATTAGATCTTGGTATTGATCCTTATGGACTGGTCTTTGCTCGAAACAATGGAACGATCTCGAGCAATCAAAATGAGAAATATCAGCTACAAGAAGTTAAGGTAGAGTCTTCCACCGCCATAGAGGTAAGTCATTTTACAACACTAAAGACTTTTACTGTAGCAATTGGCTCTGACAGCGCGACCACCATTACTTTGCCTCCAAGTGTTTATGGCTCTATGGCAGATTTTGTATTTGCCTTACAATCGGCTTTAGCGGAGGCTGGCGTCTACGATGCGAGCACGGGCGAGGGAATTGAGGTGGATGAAGCTACTTCCGGGGATAGTCAGGGCTTCGGGGTAACTTTTTCTATTAGTGGTTCTCGTTCAGGGGAAACACTAACGCTTGGGGGTAGTGATGTGGGGATTTTCCAGTTAAGTGCGACAAGTGGAGCGAGCTCCTATACCTCGGCAACTCCTGTAGAACTCTCTCCTTTTGAGTCGGGGTTATCTCTGACTATTTCATTCAGCTCTCAGCAGGCTGGGCTATTGGCGACAACTACAGAGACTATTTCGATTCCCGCAGGAAAATATGCGTCCGTCGATGATGTGATTTTTGCTATTCGCGAAGCTCTTCAAAGCAATGGTCTTTATGATGCTTTTACGAATACGGGGATATTGATTGAGAAGATTCCTGTGGGTGGTGGCGAAGGTATACGTTTTTATACCTCGGCAGAGGTTTATGAGCTAACCATTTCTACCTCTAGTAATAGCCTCATAGGATTATCCAGTACGAGTGAAAGCGCTACGGCGGCTTACATTGATATTGATGTGAAGCAAGATGGCAATGCATCCGCAACGACTACTCGAGTTTACATCAATGGCAACACAACGACAGATCTTTTAGGAAATTCCACCAACACCTCTGTTTCAGACTTTGTTAGTGATGTGCAAAGTGCTTTGACTCGAGCAGGTTTAAGGGACTCTCTTTCTGGAACTGGAGTGGATATTCGCTCCTTTGACCAGAATGGGAGTTCAACTGATTATTTAGAATTCTTTGCATTAAATCCAGGTGCCGGTTCTGGCTTTATCCAAGAAATTTCGACTGGAGCTTCTGCTTCATTTGGTATGGATGACTATAACTTAGATGGATTGGCTGCCCAAGTAATGGCTTTATCTGCCGAGGATCAAAAACCTCGGTTTAGTAATGTGCAAGAATTTGTCGCGCTCCTTAATCAATCTACGGGATTACCACAGGTCAGTGTGGACCTTAATGGCTCCGCTGATGGTGTGGAGATCAGCCGTTGGTCTGCAAATACGACCAGTGTTGAGGTTACAGGTGGAACCGGGAAAGGTTTTCTCAATTTAGATGCGGATTTAGTAGATAATGCTAACACAGAAATCACTTCATCCAGTGCTGTAGATCTAAGTAACTTTACGGTCGATACGACCTTATTCGTTTCTGTAAATGGGGCTGCTGCAGTGACAGCTACCATTAAAGGAGATACATATAATTCTATGGCTGATTTAGTGGACGCTATATCCATAGCGCTACGTGAAGCAGGGTTGGCAGATGGTCTTCTTTCCTCCCCTGCAGTCTATAATGGCGGGGACATTGTCAATGGGGTCTCTCCTTATTTCACCTTTCCCATCCACCTCTACGTAGACGAATACTTTGGGGATGAAGGGTTGGCAGATCTCACTGATGTCGATATGCGATTTGAGTCCAGCTATGGAGAAACAGCGACGGGGCAGATAAGTAATCTATCAGCCGAAAAACAAGTCACGGTATCCCGCTCCTCAGAAATTAGTTTTGATTTGGGCCTCAATTTAATTCAGCCGAAAACAAGCAGTGAGGAGCTTGTCGTAGAACTACCCGTTATCATTCAAGACTGGGATGGGCAGCTTGATTCGTACGATGCTCTCTTTAAGGTGATACTTGACGATGGTGTGGTACACGACGTTCTCGTTTTAGCGAGTGATACGGCTCTTAACACAAGCACAGAAGACTTTGTTGCGAATATTAATGCCGCACTGAGTGCAGTTGATATCGGTGGTGGAGTTATGCTTAGCTCGCTGGTAGTAGCTTCTTTGGACATGGTCAACGACTTTGAACGAGATGTGATTCGCTTCACAACCGTGGCGGGGTCAAGTCGTAGCTTAGCAGTCGAAGTTCCTGAATACATTTCAGAAGATACGACCTATAATAATGATGCTGCCGTTAAGTTAGGTTTTACGACGAATGTTTCAACAGGTAATCTCGATGATTTTGATGTATTAGCGGGTGCTACGCAGATCGATGCTTCAGGAGTTCTTCCCAACAATCCGGATTATGATGTCTACTACCGCGTTAAGCTAGAGGACTCAGTTACGGGGGCAACAGATGCTTTTGTCTTTTCAACTAAGGCTACTGACACTTCGGGTAATACGAACCTAGCCCAGTTGATTGTTGACATAAACAATGCCCACAGCTCTGTAGATTTTGAGGCATTTGATAATGGAGGAAACTTAGGGTTCCAAATTCTTGGAGTAAATTACGATATTATTAGAGTTGATGTGGCTAAAAATCAATACTTGGCTACGGAAACAGACCCCATCATTGCCGACAACCCCGTTGATGTAAGCGATTTTGTTCTAGCTACGGATGCATTTTTTGAGTTTATCCTACCTGATGGAACCAGTCAGATACTGACCATTGAAGTCGAGGACACAACAGATAACGCCAGTTTAGATGACTTGGTCAATGACCTCAATCAGGCGATCCAAGCAACTTCCGCCCTCATGGACAATGGGGTTTATCAAAAGATTATCGCCTTCATTGAAGGCGTTGGGGGTAATAATCATTTAGCTTTCCGTTTAGATACGACAAATGTCTATCCCTCTGGTGGTGATTGGCGTATGACGGTCATTGCTCAATACAACGAGTCTGTTACGAATGCTGCAAGCTTTGAGCTGGCAATGGCGGAAGAGACTTATCGTGACACAAGGTATGCATTGATCGGACCTATTATTGGAAGCTTAGCTGATGCAGACAGTATTTTGGTTAATGATTTTCTATTGGATATTTCAATTAATGGCTCAGATTATGAAACAGTTACGGTTTTGGCCTCTGACACCTCGGCAAATACCAGCATTGGAGATCTCATTGCAGACATCAATACTTCCCTGGCTAATACTTCAATTACCGTGGCGGGCAATAGCTACACGGTTAGCCAATTCATTGATGCTATTGCTTTGAGTGGAGGAGATGTAGTCCAGCTTGCAGTTAGGGATGATGCACCTGTGCCTTTGCTTAATGTTCGTTTTGATCCAACTACTGATTCTAACAATGGCTATATAGATTTAGGCTTTTCTTCAGAAGAGTCACAGATAGGTATCCGCGGTTCTGATGCCACTCTCGATAATATTTTCTTAACTGGCCGAGCGGAAGTTAGAGATGCAGACGTAAGTGGAAAAGGTTCCCTAGGTTTTGCAGATTTCAGCTTTGATCATACCGATTTTGATGCCATTACCGAAACAACTCTAGGACTCACTGGCAATATGACAAGTATGCTGGATTTAATGAGATACCTAGGGTCTTATGAAGCTGAGTATAGCGCAGTAGAGATAGATCATAGCCTAACCATTGAAGACGATACTTTTGCAAGAGTAGAGTTTCAGGATCTGGCTTTCTTGGAAGATAGTGTTACGGAAAATACTCTAACTGGCCTAACCTTTGATCCAACAAGCACGATAGTGCTTGCCTATCAACCTAATGGGAATGGGGCCTCTTCGAGCATAGGAGTAGGTGGCTCGGATTTATTCAAACTTCCTGAAGCTGACCTTTCTTTTAATAACACAAATGACATCGAGTTAATCAGTCGGCTGACTTTTGATGACATTGCGCTTTCTCTCTGGCATGTAGGGGATTTCATCAGTGACTGGATGAATAATGATCCTAATGGGCCATTTGCAGCTAATCTCTTTTTTGCCAAGACGGGAATCGTTGATGTTCAAGATTTTGGGGAAGAATTCAGCGCCATCATGGCGCAACTATGGGCTAATCCTCCTGAAAATTTACAGGAGGTACAGCGCGCTCTAGAGTCTGGACTAAACTTAGATGCGGGGGATGTGACGGTTGAACTGGTGACATCTGGAAGCGGTTCCACTTTCAATGCGAGTTTACGTGTGGCATTCGACTTCATCACGACCTTTGCCTCAACGCTTCCCCTTTACATTGATCTGGCAATGTTATCGGATCGCAGCTCTAACTCTGGCTTAGTCAAGCAGAGTTTACTAGGTCTCTCTTCATTATCGAGTAGTTTGTCTGATCCCATGGAAGTGGAGTTGGAGGGACTCTCTAAGCTCCAACTAGATATGGATCTTGTGCTAGTAGAGAACGGAGAAGTTATAGAACCAAAGGCTATCCTGAATCAACCAAATTCAGGTGAGTTTTTTGAAACGAAATTTTTTGTAACTGGAGATTCGTACACAGGAGACCTTCCTGCCGGAGCTAACCGACTTAGACTTGGTTACAGCTGGTTTGATGAGACAGGACGTGAAGTTCTAGCCCCTGACACAGGAACAGCCCCTGTTGGTGCAACTGTTGCGACGACAGGCGAGCTCGCAGCTACTTATGATGATGCAACAGATAGACTTACTTCTACGAGTGTCGGAGCCCTTGTCGTAGATGGAATCACGCTTACAGAACAAGGAAGCGACGGAGCACCTGGTGATTATGTCCTTGTAAAGGACCAAAGTGATCCTACGCAAAATGGTCTTTATGAAGTGATCGAATCTGGTGATGGCGCAACCGCTTGGATACTAGAACGCACTGATAGTGATTTGTCCTGGCTCAAGGTCAGTGTGAATTCAGGGTCTATCTTTGGGGACCGCATCTTCATGGTGAAAGATATTTCTAATGTTGATGTTGTTGCTGCTGCCACGACCTCTGTAGGAAATTCTTACAATCTTCAGTCATATCCTTTCCTCAATTATATTGATGCAGGTTCTAGCTTAACCATTGATGGAGTGACCCCTGAGCATGGGGACTTTGTTTTACTTACAGGACAGCAATTGGGATCAACGGGTGCTCCTAATGGAGTTTATCAGGTTCAGATCAATTCAGGTACTTATGAGCTGTATCTTATGGACATTGGCCAAGGGACTATTGGGCAAGCGGATGTCACGGGTGGCTCTCTTGCCGGGAATTCTTATTTTGTCGATTTCAATAATATTACAAACAACATTCAGCAGCGCGGTGTTGCAGAATTGACACCTTACAACGTTGTAGAGCTTCGCTCAGCTGCTGTAGCCGTGAGCGAAGGTGGAGAGGTGGCTTTACCAGATGTGAATGGCACACCGCAAATTTATGATACTGACGAAACGACTCTGGATGAAAATGATATTCCTGCAGCAGACTTTACAGTTGAAGTTTCTACAACTGAGGAAGTCGCTGGTACATTTAGCGGCGGCACCATCACTTTGAATGTATTGTCCGCCCCAGTAATAGATGGTGTGACTTTAGCTGCAGGTGATTTGGTCATGGTGAATCATCAAGGGGATGGCTCTCAGAACGGTATTTACCAATTAACTGAATCCAGCGGAATTTGGACTTTAACTCGTGTGAGTACTTATGATGATTTATCAGATACCCTTAATGTAAAGGTCACGGTTGCTAGTGGGACGACATATGGCGGTTTCGAATTTAAAATGGCGGAGACAATCTCTGAATTTAATGCCTCAATTGTTCGTTTTTCTAAGTTGATAAAGCCTGCTTCCTTTATCATCAACTTATCTGATTTTAATGGGACGAAAGATAAACAGCTCCCTTATCATGCGGTAGCCGCTTCTACATCAGATCTTTTGGTGAGTGCCGATGGCAGTTCGACTGCTTCTTTTGATTTATCAACGGGAACCATAACAGCAGACCAAAATGGCTCACTCAATCGCTACGTCACTCAAGTTTGGGACGAACAGACGGGGCAAGTGATTAATATTATCGGTATTGATGGGGTGACTAATTTACGAGTGGGAGATCGAGTTTTGTTGAAGGATATTGGTCGAACCGAGCTCAATCCCTCAGGAGCTAGTTATGGTTCCTACACCGGTGATTATCGAAATGGTATTTACGAGGTGGTATCTTTGGGAGGCAGCACCTCCCAATGGGAGTTAAAGCGCGTTGATTTTGCCGACGAGGCCTCTGAATTTGACCAGTTGAAGATTGGGGTTCAGCGTGGTAGCTACAATTTAGATACGCGTTATATTCAAACACTTTTTAATCCTCTCAGCTTAGGTGCAGGAACGAATATTGGATTCACGGATGATATTGCTTTTGTTTATGGGAACTACGATAGTAACGGCAACTTAGTTGGTAGTTGGGTTGATTTTTCTGCTGACGGAAATGCGGCCGCCGCACTTCCCTTGAGTGTTGTCATGGTTCCATCTGGTGGCGGAGAGACGGTGATTACCAAAAACCTGGCTAGCCTAACTGATGATGAAAAAGAGGCACTAGGTCAACTTGGTGAAGCTATTCTGGAAGATGATCTTTATCTTGCGGCACCAGATCTAGATGCGTTGAAAATCTTTGTTGCAGATGATACCGATGCGTCTGACGATGGATTTGCTGGTTCTGGCCTGGAGAAATTTTTCGATACTTCAGATATAGCGGTGACTTTTGATCCACTACCGGATTTATTTCGCACGGTACCTCCCTCGGACGTACTTTCATTAGTTCGAGATTGGGTTTTTATGGGGGATGCATTAGATCTCGCCTTGTTTAATCTTCAATTTGCCATGGATCAGGCGCTAGGTATTGAGGTGCCTTTGCTCGGAACCAGTCTGCCTAGTTATACCGGCTTTATCGAGGAGTTTCGAGACGATTTAACAACCCGAGTACGTGAGAATTTGCGCCTAGACACTTTAAAGCCTGCCAATGCTATCCGCGATGCTCTCTACGCCGCACTTGGACCTAATGGTCTGGGGTATCTCACAGATATCACCGATATTGTGGTAATGGCAGGCGATACGGTTTGGGATATTGATAATACTTCGGATACGACTTTTTATGGGACAACGGCTGAAGGGCTCTTGTTTGAGAAGGTGAGTCAGAGTTCACTAGAGTTTTCCTTTAGCATTAGTAAGTCTTTGGATACTGATGCAACAGCAGTGGCGATTGACTCCATAGAAAGTGGAGATCAAAGTATCGGGCTGTCTATATCCAATAGCACGGTTTCTCAAAACAGTGACGGGGTGGTGACATCGACTACGGGCGGTGTTCAGCTCAAACGTTCGTTTGAGCTTAATTTTGGTTTCGGTATGGATATCTTAGACGGATTCTATATTTTTAATCCAACTCAGACTGACTCTTTAAGTCCTCCAACTAGCGATCTAATAGAAATTGGAATAGAAGCTCAACTAGATGGAGATATCAACACCCCTGGGATTCAAGCTTTTGTTCAAAGCGATAGCATTAGTCAGTTGAATCAGTTATCTATGTCTGTGGCAGATGGACGAATTGATTACAGCACGGATGGTCGTGCTTCAGGATTTTTTGGAACCTACGAGTTTAATTTAAATGTAGATGATACTCAACTTGCCACTGGATCCCATAGCAGAGTTGGGCGCAATAGTGTCGGAGTGACGACCGATCAACTCCGCAATAACGAAGTGCTCGGGCCTGAATCTGAAGCAGATACCTTGTTGAATTTTGAAATTAATGCGGATGCCGACATTCATTTATTAGCAGAGACAGCACGTGACTCTTTGATTCCTTCCTATCAAATGGATATCATCATGGCCAAGCGCTATGGAACGGGTTACGCGCCTTTGGTGTTTGATAATAAGTTAGCAGGCTTGGGAACCAGCGCTGAGGCTCAAGCTTTGGGAGATAAGATTATCGATGCTGCTAATGGAGTCACCGTGGAAGGAGATGCTGACTACCCTACAGATGCAGATTTCCAATCCTCTTCACCAGATTGGAGAGTCAATAGAGATACTCTTACGGATAATGCTCAGGAGGGGCAAACATTCCTTGCTTTCCAGAACATTACTATTGATATCAGAGATTATCTCAGTGGACCTATCTATACGTTGCTTCAGTACTATGATGAGGGGACCGAAGAAATTCGCCCTTATATTGAGTTTCTAACAAGTCCTGTTCCCGGAACAGAGTGGATGGCCGAGCCTTTCACAGTTGGAGATTTCTTGGGTCCTGAATTCCAAATATTTCTATCAGTTATTAGTACGCTAGACAGCTTGCTAGGACCAGTCGTCCAATATGCTCAGGTTAATGAAAGTGGCTCGAGTCGATCTCGAGTAGGCATAGGAGGAACCTCTGATGGAATTTCCTTGGGTGTTGAAAAGGCATTTGAAAATAATGCTTCTTCATCCGGGAACAAAGAACGCTTTGATCGATATGATGAAGCATCAGATCAACGTGCTTACGACGAGCAAACACGAGGGTTGTTAGATGAACTTCCTGCAGGTGAAAGTGAAAGCTCATCTGACAATCGCAGTGCTCTCAGTAAGTTTGGAGATACATTAAATGAGAAGCTGACAACACCCAATAAGTTTAGCGAGAAATTTGAGCAAGTCAGAGATGGAGATGTTGGTTGGTTAAAAAATAATGACAATCCGACGGGCGTAAAAGACAAACTTTTAAATGATGTTAAATCACAAACTCGTGATTCCCTGGAGTCTGATGACCAAGGCACCTCGAAACAGATTGAGGCGGGTATTTCCGGTGGAGGCTTCCAGCTCGAAGCGCTTTCCGTTAATACCGCACTGACTTTATTTAATGGGGGAACAGCTGATTTATTGCGCATAGAAGTTCCTCAGGTCTCCGTATCCTTTACCATATCCAGATATTTTCCGCTGCCTGCGTTTCCACCTCTGGGAGTCACTCTTGGCTTTACCATAGAAATTTTTGTTCAATTGAGTTTTGGATTTGATGATAGAGGATTCTACTGGACAGATCGTGATACTTCAGGATTAACGCTTGAGGAGAGCGAGCGCATTCCAACTTTTGGTTTTGCAGGAACATTTTCAGTGGGTGTTGCCCTGAATTTAGGATTGATTGAAGCGGGCATAGAAGCCTTCTTTGAAGTTGGAGTAGAGTTTTATTGGAATACACCAGAGAACAGCAGTAAGTTGAGGCAAGAGGAGATTAACTGGTTGTTTGACAACGGGAGGTCTCTCTTTGATATCCGAGTCTATGGTAAAGTAGGGGTGGAAATCTATGTCGACCTAACGATTCCCATTCCATTTGTCGGCCCGATTACAAAGCGTATTTTCTCACAAACCTTCGAAGTTTTTCTTTTCGATGAGTTCATTGACTTTGATAGTGGCGTGATTCAGCTTGCTCAGCAATCAGGTGATACGTTGCGCCTCAATATGGGGACTTATGCGAGTGATCGTATCTTTATTGATGTAGATGATATCAGTGAAGTTTACAGAATCTACAGTATTGATACAGATGGCTCTGCCAATGGTGAAGATATTATTGTGGCCTACTATGGAGCGGATCGAACCTATTACAGTAAGTATACAGGTATTAAACACATCTATGGCTATGCCGGAGACGGACAAACGATTATAGATGCTGGAGGTTCTCTGTCCGGTGTGGATATTGACTTTGAAGAGGGTGGAAGTTTTTCTGGTGACCTTTCGGCTCTGAAATATGCCAGTGTGAATTTCTTTGGCGGTGACGGTTCTACCTTTTTACGCACAGCAGGAACTTCTCAATGGGGACGTTCTCGTTTAGACGCAAAAGAAAGCTCAGGAACTCTGGATGCTACCCAAGCTACACGAGGCACTGTCCTAATAGCTGGTCAAGGCAATACCGTTATTCAAGGTAGCCAGTATGATGATGACATTGTTTCTAATATAGGTTCGGATATTCTGAGAGGTAATGGAGGCGGAGATACTTTTCATTTCTTAACAGAATTCGGTCGCGACAGAATTTATGTGAGTGGAGACAATAATACGGTTTCCTTTGATGATGGTTCTTTAAGCGGTTTTGCAGTAGGCGGTGACTATGTCTTACCGACTCATACAGTTGGAGCTAAATTTCAGTTTGGGCCATTAGTCCAGAGTGTTAAATTGGACACACACACCGCATTTTTTGCGGTTGATCCGAGTGGTGTTGATCGCATTGATACTTGGGTAGGAACTGCGGGTGATGATATTTGGAATGTTTTTTACTTTGCTCCAGGTACTAAGAATGATCCCCTGAAATTGGTTAGTAATGGTGGTAGTGATTTCTATAGTGTGTTTTTAGGAGATCCATTAAAGGTATATAACAAAAATGCTGATGATAATGCAGGTAAGATCTCAATCGATGACTCTTTAGGAACAGGAACGCTTTTACTGACGCAGACTTTTGCCGATTCTATCACCTATAGCTCGACCACTGTAACAAACGGAAGAGAGTTAATGGAAATGACTGATATTGAAACAGTCAATCTGGATGCAGGCGATTCCACTTTATTCTGGGGTAGTAGTGGAACGACCACGGATATCATTGGAGGAACCATTACAACAGGCCGTATCATTATGTTAGGGGATGTCAACTTAACAGGGACTGTAGATGTGGTCTTAAATCTAAATAGGACGTTCACTATTGATCACCAACTCAATATCCAGAACGGGACATCGTCTGATTGGCGGGATGTTTACATTAACATCGAAAATCCTAACCCAAACCTGGAGTCTAATTTGCTCATTGGTTCTACTGGAAGTCTCTTGCTTTCAGATTCTGGATCTGCGGGAGATGGATATGGTCATTTTTATATCTATGTGCCTACGGGTTATGTTCAAAATCAAAACGATGTCTCTGGAGGAATCATTAAGGCGACCAATGGTTATATTGAAATTCGGGCACGCAATGGCATAGGCTCAGTGGCCAGTTCACTTCAAGTGAATTCTGAGCGCTTCTCGGGATCCACATCTTCGAGTGACAATTTTTCCGGCTTGGACGGAATATATGTTTATTCACCTGAGGATTTAAATATTCGTGCGTCACAAAACTTAGAAGGGGTTTCCACGGTGGATGGTGCCATTCTTCTTGAGGTTGCTGCCGGAAGTAAACTGACCTATGGAGATATTGAGGCAGGCGGTGCAAAAAATATTACGCTTATAGCTGATGATATTGAACTAGCCGGAGCTTATTCAGTCGACAGAATAAGCACCTCGACATCCTTGCAGACGGTTGAAAAAGTTCGTTATGAGACAGTATGGGAGTGGGTAGAATATACTAAGACAGTCAATGTATTATTCTTCAGTTTTACTTATTCTTTCTGGAGGCAGGAGCAAGTTAACAAGGAAATTACCTATACGGTAGAAGAGCTGGTTACAACTACTCTTGTGGATACCTTTAATTTTGCTGCGGGAGTTGGTAGTATTACGGGAACCGGACAGATAACTATCTTAAACCAATCGGATCTCTTTAATATAGAGGTTGGTGATACCACTGATTCTGGAAATCCCAATACGCTATTCCTTACCAAAGATGTGCTTGATAGTTTGCAGACCGGCTTCCAGTTGATTCTCATTGGAAACGCACAAGGAACAAGCAGTAGTGATAAGGAGACAGACCTGGTTTCTATAAAGAATTACGCATTTCAAGACTCGGTGCGTTTTAGAGGCTCCCAAATCCAAGCGGGTGTTACTTCTCAAACACTGAGTTCGGAAGGCGCATTGGAATTTGTGGCTTATGATGCCTTTGACGTAAGTGGGGGAACAGGATCCATTAGTTTTGTTTCAGGTGCTCTATACGAAGCGCTAAGTATTGTGGTAAATGCCGATGGAGATATCGACGCATTAGGAAGCTTTACTTCGGATGCTGCCCTAAATGGCACCATCATTTTCAACGCTGGTATAAATGATGGGACAGGGAATGTCACGTTAACAGGTTCTTTTAATGCGACAGGAACTGGCTCCACCTTAGAGGCTATTACGGGCTCCACGAGTGGAGATATTCTCATAAAGGACTCCGCCTCCTTCAATATTGATGAAAAAGTGACGTTGAATGCCAATCTTGGAACTATCACTCAAGAAAGTGCCTCCGGTAGGATCGTTGTAAATAAATTGGAAGTTTTGGCCGCAGGAGCGATTACTATACGCACAGATATTCAAGAACTGGTAAATGCCTTTATAGATGGAACTGGTAATTTAACTCTTGATGAATTAGATGACTTAACACTTACTGCGGCTCGCACCAAAGATGGTGACATAGATATTACAACTGGAGGCAATCTTCTTCTTGGACAAGTCTATGCTGGAGTCGTTAATACATCATCGATCATTCCCGGAGATTTACATGATATCATGATAAGTGCTGGAGGGACGGTCTATGAAGTCACTGATAGTGACGCAATGAACTTGTTTGCAGATAAGCTAACGGTCAATGCTCTAGGGGACATAAACTTTGATACACAAGTTCACACAGTCGATATTGAATCTAAGCCAACATCCGGCACGGGTAATATATTCTTTAAAAACTTCGCTCTCCTTGGAGCTTCTTTAGTGGCAGAGCAAATTCTAGCGGATAATGGTCAAATATCTGTTGAGTCGGATACTTCTCTGATTGCCACTAATATACAGACAAATCAAGGATCCGGTGTAACATCCACTACCAATAGCATTACGCTCGATGTCACGGGCGATCTTACAGTCGGGGATATTAGCACAGAAGGCTACGCAGATAGCTTTATTAAAATCAATAATGGTATTATCCAGAAAGCGGGGTCTGGCATGTCTTTGGTTACAGCAAGAAATCTTGAAATTGATATCATCAGTTCAGCCACTACAGGCACAGATGCGGTCAATATTGATCTTCAGGTAGAAGAACTTATTGCTCTTATGTCTGGTGGAATTGGGGATTTCCGATTCGCAAGCGAAACGGACCTCGTTGCTCGTAACATTGTAAATCTTGGCTCAGGTAATGTTTTCATTACGGTGGCTAACGCGGTAACGGATCCCTCATTATCTGTGGAACGCATAGATGCTGCTTCAGGTGATATCACTTTATTAGTTGATGGCTCGCTTATCGATCTGGATGACGGGACCATTTTGGATGGAACTGGTGGAATTCTTACAAAGATCACCGGAAATAATTTAGTGGTAGTTTCCGGCGGGCCAACATCCTTAGATACTGGAGTTAGCACTCTCGATGTTCAAGTGGGTGGAGTTGGTGAGCTCTATGTTCAAGAAGTTGATGCCTTGAATCTAAACCGCGCGACCACTACTAGCGGGAATATCACTTTTGATATTGGTTTGCCAGGAGATACAAGCGGGTCACTCTTTGTAGACTTCTTATCTGCAGGTGGTGGCGCTGATGATGCTACGATTACGACCAATGGAGGAGCACTTCGGACGCTGAATACTGGAGTAATTAAATTACTGCAAGCCAACGTTCTTACGGCTACTACTAGAACCGGTGTGGGAGATGGGACGGATGTCTTAAACACAGATATCAATACCTTAATTGCAACGGTAACCAATGCGGGCCGTATTAACATTAATGAAATCGATGGTATCCTGCTTTCGAATCTAGATGTTCAGGTTGGTTCTATTTTTATAGATGCTGGTGGAGCAATTGTTCATGACCTTGTTACTGCGGTTGATACTTCTGGTGGCAGTTCTTCCGTCGCTATTGTCGATCTTGAAACAACTACTGGTGCGATCACAGCGTTGAATGGGGCGAGCCTGATCTTTGCGCAGGATCTTATTCTGGAGACTCCTGACCTCATCAATGTCATCACCAATGTCGGAACTGTCGATGCCCTGTCCTTAGTGCTTGGAGATGTCACGATCTTGGAAACAGATGATATTGATGTGCGTAGTATCATCGCAAATGATGGCTCTGTAGATATTGATGCAGGGGGTGGTATTTTAGTAGATACAATCACGACGGATGACACAACGGCTCAAGTAGATTTGACAGCGGTGAGTGGATCTATTGGAAGGTATGGAACACTTGGGCCCGTGTTAGGGCGTATTGTTACCAACGAATTGGTTGCCGAAGCGGCTACTGGGATCGCTATGTTTTCAGATACCAACTTCTTGACTGCTACTATTACAGGTGCGGCGGGAAATATAGAAGTTGATGAACTTGATACTCTAACTATACGCACGGCCAATACTCCCAACGGAACATTTGATCTAGAAGTTGGAGATCGAATTGAGGTAGATCCTGCCGTCACTTTGCCTACACCTCATGTCGTGGCTAATACCTCCATCTTCAATTCAGTCAATGGTATTGCTACTGCAGCAGGATTCTTGAACGTGAGTGCGGATATTATTGATGCAACGGCAACAGCTTCAGGCGGTATCTATATCTATAATTTAAAAGATGTTGAGTTGCGTTATGTCCTAGCGGAAGACGGTGAAATACTGATCACGAATGAAGGAAATATCTTAGCTCGTGACGTGCGGACTGGCGTTGATGACGAGGCAAATGATATTCTCTTAACAACGCTTGCAGGCACCGGTGGGGATATTGTGATTGATTACATTGGAGCGGGTCATAATGGAGGGATACCAGGTGATTTTGCTCCGTTTTCAGCTGATGTAATTCTTGACTCAGATGGTGCCATTGAAGGGCTTGATCCCTCTACTATTCAGTTCTTAGCTCACGTCATGGGTGAACGAGTAGATCTCACGGCTGAGACTGGTGTAGGCAATATATTCTCCCCAATTGTCACGGCTCGAATTTTTAGCGCAAATACTACCAGTGGTTCTATGAACTTTACCGTTGCCACTTCTAACACCATTCAATTTATCGATTCTTCTACAGGTAATGGTACCATCAGCTTTACCCAAACGGGATCAGGTGATCTCTTTGCTACCAATATTTCAGCAAATAATGGAGGCATTAATTTAGCAGCATTGGGTGGTGGTGATATGACTTTTGATTTGATTACCACTACGAATGGTGATTTTACTGCAACTGCCGGCCCACAATCACAACTGACAGCACTTAATATAAATATTGGTGGTGATGCGGAGTTTACTTCAGATAATATGCAGTTCTTGGCTGGTCCAGGCAGTCTCATAGGATCAGGGTCTTTGACTATGCGTCCATTTAGCCCAGGGGTTAGTCCATGGATCACGTCTATTCCGAGTTCCAATCAGTTTGGTGATCCAAGCTTATTAGAGATTACCGAACGTGAGCTGCGAGCAGCGGAGGGATTCCTTCAAGACTTGATTATTGAAGCTGCCGAGGGAGATGATGCAGCCCAAAGATTCTCCGGCTCCGGTATTACTGCACCTACCTTAGGTGAATCTGGCACTAATCCTGGATTCTTGAATAATTTTAGCACGGATCCCGTTTCAACGAACCAAACTTTCCGTCTCGTCGATCTTTTGATAGGTAGCCAAGGAAGCTTGGTGTTTGGAGGTGATGACGAAGAAAGCGTGGGCTTATCTGGGATTACCCCAACCCCCACTAATTTAGCTTTAGGGTTTGATGGGCCAAGTCTTGAATTTGATACGGAAACTTTAATTGTTGCGGAGGGTCAGGGCAATCCTGAGGAGCTTCCAGAGGAAGGCAATGTCCCTCCTGAAAACGGTGATGGAGAGAACAGCCAAAATCAGCCTCAGAGCCAGCAAACTCAGGATGGTCAACAGCAAGAAAATTCTGAAAATAGTGAATCAGAAAATAATGACGACCAAGCCTCAGTTCCAGAGACTTCTCTAGGGGTTTGGACTGCAGGTGCTCTACTATTAGTGCCGGTTGTCAAAAGTGTCGATATGTTGGCTAAAGCGAAAAAGGCTGTTAAAACTATGATGTCTTTGTTCTAGAGCATTTCCAATTTCAGTGCTTACATCTTTGTCGCTATTTCTGCAAAGATAGGAGTCTGTGGTTATCTGATATTTAGGAATGCAGCCAAGATAGATGACTATCTGCAGTGGCGTGACAGTAAGGATATTTTATGTAAGTAGTAGTCATTATGAAAAATAAAAGGATTAGCTTTGTAGGACTCGGGCGGATGGGAGCCAACATCGCGCGTCATTTGTGTGACAGAGGATATATTTTATCGGGCGTATATGATGTAGCCGAGGATTTAGCTGAAAAGTTAGGCGAGGAACTTGGAGTAAAAGCATGCTCAAGTTTATCTGAAGTAACAGGATGCTCTGATATTGTTTTTACGGTGGTGACAAATGACAAGGCCATGGAGGAAATTTTCTTAGGAAAGGATAATCTCTTGCAGAACGCAGAGGGCACCTTGTTTCTCAATTGTGCGACACTTTCCCCTGAGATTCATAGAAAATTAGAAACGGTGGCTAAGGAGGTTGGTGCGGAGACCTTAGAGGTTTGTATGGCCTCAAGTATTCCTCAAGCAAGAAATGGTGAGCTTTATCTAATGATTGGTGGAGATGAACGTACTTTTAATGGGGTGAGAAGCCTTTTGGATGATTTAAGCAAAAATTTACGCTATGTAGGAGAAGCGGGTAAGGCAGCTGAGGTCAAAGCCCTAGTGAATATGGTGATGAATATGAATACTGCTGCTTTAGCAGAAGGACTTGGTCTAGCTGATGCATTAGGTCTTGATTTGAAAATGCTGTGCGAGGTTTTTAGTCAGACGGGTGCAAATTCCAGGGTGCTTGAAACAGATGCCGAGGATATGTTGAATAAAGATCACGATTGTTATTTCTCGGCTGAACATGCGGCTAAAGATTCTGGAATAGCCCTCGAGCTGGCCAAAAGCAAATCACTGCAGCTGCCATTGGCAAAAGCTACTTTGAGTCAATATCAAAAAATGGTAGAAATGGGCTTAGGACAATTAGATAAGTCTGGAGTGGCAGAGCTAACCTTTCCAGGTAGGAGTTTACATTAAAAATAATTCTGCGCCTTAAGTCTGAATGATGCAGTAGAGACTTAAAGATCTACGCAACATCTTGTTACCTCAAGAAACATAGAGTCTCCTAGAGGTATCACCTTTTGATATATCTTCGGCAACTCTCTTTTCCTTGTAGGTTAAGCTTTACGCATCTCGTTCAATTTCTATTACATCATCCGGCTTAAACGAGCCGGCAGTACACCGCACAAGTGTTGCAGCATGAACCTGAAGAAGACGTGAGTTTAAGGGCTAAAATTTAAGGGTAAACTCCACCAGCACTCGTCCAAGCGGTGGAGGTATTCTTTTAATTGAGGGCCTCAATGAGGAGAGTAAGAATGGTAATTTAGCAGGTAGCGCACATCTTTATGATGCATTTGTAGATGTCGATGAGGATGGTCTACCCCATGCTGGGAGATAGCAAATTAACGCTGTAAGTTTAACGCTGATAACGCAGTGATAGGATCTCATAGATCCTTACTGCGCATCGTTCTTCTTTTTCTTTGTTTTGTCTGAGGATTTCCCTTTCTTTTTGCCGCGGATGTTCTGATCTAATTCAAGCCAGCGTTTTTTCATCGCTTCAAAGCGTTCAGGGAATTTTTGACTGAGGTCGTTTTCTTCAATGCGATCTAGCCTGATGTCATAGAGTTTTTCATTGTTAACTAGCTTCATGCCCGATTGCCAAAGGGCAGAGTATTGGCTGTACCGGTAGTAGATTTCCTTATGTTTTTCTCGCTCCCGATTGAAAATAGTGGGAGCAAAACTGATGCCCCGAGTCGGTGGAATTTCATTTGCTTCAAAGGTTTGGGGTTGTTCCCCACCGGCTAATTCAAAAAGCGTCGGATGAATATCGGTGATATGCGCCCGTTCAGAATCTACTCGCCCAGGGTTCTTTACACCTACGGGCCAGTGCACGATGACGGGCGTAGCAATACCTCCTTCATGTTGGTTTTGTTTATACCTACGCCAAGGAGTGTTACAGGCATTGGCCCAGGCTTCGTTATAGCAGTAAAAGGATCTGGGGTCCCAGGGCATGTATTTGTTTTTTCTCGTTTCAGTATGTGTTCGTTCAAAGGGGCAGGCACCATTATCGCTAAGAAAAATGATACAGGTGTTCTCATAGATGGCCTCAGATTTGAGCTTAGCTATGAGGCGCCCAATATCTTGATCTACCATATCTATCATGGCTGCATAGGTGGCCATGCGTAGATCCTGAAAATCCTTTTGTTCATCAGTGAGTGTGTCCCAATCTAGATTTTCTCTTTTACTGATAGGCTCTGTTTGGATCTCCGAATCAGAAAGTTTAGCATCCTTTGGTATGATGCCTTTAGCTTTTAGGCCTGCAAAACGTTGGGTCCGGAGTTTTGTCCAACCTTCTTTGTATTTTCCTCGATACTTCATCACTTCTTCTTTAGGCGCTTGCAAAGGGTAATGAGGTGCATTGTAGGCCAGGTATAAGAAAAACGGCTTTTCCTTGTTGCGTTGATAGATGTATTCAATGGCCTTGTCAGTAAAGGCTGTCGTGCAATAAAAGTCTTCATCAGGCGTGAGCATGGTTTCATTTTCTTGGAGAACGGATTCTCCCCTATTAGCGGCCTGCACGGTGAAAAAATTGGTGGCTCCAGGTAAAAATCCGTAGAACTTCTTAAAGCCCATGCCCAAAGGTTCTTTAATAGCGATATGCCATTTGCCAACGGCGTAGCTATCATAGCCATAGTGACTGAGCGCCTGGGGGATAGTAATGAATGGTTTTTTATTCTGTTCAGACATGTACAACCCGGTCATCAAACTTGTTCGACTGGGAGTACATTTAGCGGCATTGGTAAAATTTGTGAAGACCAACCCTTCCTTGGCCATTTGATCTATATGGGGTGTGCTGATCTCGCTACCGAAGCAGCCGATATCAGAATAGCCCATATCATCAACTATAATGACGATCATATTAGGACCTTTAGCTACACTTGTAGCAATCATCCATGCGCTTATCAGAGTTAAATAGATGCTTAAATTTTTCATAGTGATTATTGTAGTTTGTAGTAATAAAACATTTTTGAGATTACGACACTAGATCGAATCTGCACTTATTATTCGTCTATCTTGTGAGATCATAAAAGGATTATCCAGTGAATTGTTAAAAATTAGCAGGGATTTCAACTCGGATTGACCGCGATCAGAGGAAAAATGAAAGAGCTCCATGGGTTTTAAGAGAAAAAGAATACGGGCTGAAACACAATCATTATGAAAGTAAGTTTCAGGGAGATGTTTGATTAGAAATAGGTGCCATAGCTAGTAACGGGTTTGTTTGCGAATAGGGTGCTCTAAGTCAAGCCGTCTAGTGGCTAAATGATCATTGTCACGGAGGAGAAGGAGATAAGTCTATTTAGCCCGAATGGTCCAAGAAACTTAAAGATCTAGACAGGATGTTGTTTCCAAAAAAGATAGAGGCTCCTAGAAGTATCACCTTGAGATGAATCTTTGTCGACTTTCTGCGGGTATCTAAATAATTTTCAAATAAGTAGAATTTGAATTGGCGAGCAATAGGATTGCCTACTTTTGTATATCTAGTGACAAAAGTAAGGTAGAAAATCCATTGCCGAGAAGTAGCAGCACGGATAGATTCGAAGCTCCATGAAATTTAATAGCTGTTGGGCATATCAAAAGACTGCATTTTTTGTGCTGGGTATATTTCTTGGTATTTTACCTCCAACTTATTCCAAAGAGAAAAAGTCGACTAGTACCTCCTCTACTCTAAAGCTTGGTATAGGTGAATGTTATCAAAGGGCCCTTGCCAGGAGCGAAGCCCTTGCTCTTAGCAAGGAAGCTATTAGGCAGACAGAAATTGCCTACAGTCAGGCATTGAGCGCGGTATTACCTGAAATCAGTCTGGTCTTCCGGGAGCGTATCAGAAATCTATCCAGTGGCGGCTCAAGTTTTGATGATGGTGGATCAGGCTTCTCTAGTAGCGGGGGAGGACGTTATCGATTCGATACGCAGCTCCAGGTTAGCCAGTCTATTTTTCGAGGGTTCAGGGACTACCATGTTCTGGGTGCTCTAGAAGCCAACCAACGTGCTTCACAATCCGATTATAAACGGGATCAGCAAACACTTTTTTTGGATACGAGTGATTTGTATTATCAAATACTAACTCAGCGGAGAGATCTAGAGATCCTTTACGAGCTTGACCGGGCTTTGTTGGATCGGACTAATGAACTTTCTGAGCGCGTGGAACTGGGTAGGTCGAGAGAAAGCGAACTCTTGGCTGCACGCACCGAGTATGCCGATAACAAAGCAGTTATACAGCAGGTAAGGGGGTTGCTTAGTGCTAGCAAGGAGCTTATGGCTTTCTTACTTGGCCGGCCAGCAAGTTCCTTCATCTTGATTGATGATAAAAATGGCCAACAAGCTGGGGAGTTGGCCGAATATCTTGTAAAAATTGGTGTTCGCCCAGATATTCAAGCTCAGGAAGAAAGAGTCTTCGCTTCGCAAAAGGAGGTATCTGCAAGCCGAGCCGCTTTCTGGCCCTCCATAGATTTCCGTTTTAACTGGCTGGCATTGGAGGACCCCGAACGTTCTGAAGAATGGAATATGTTTTTCACAGCAGAGCTGCCTATCTTCGACGGTGGGCTAAGAGCTGCTGATCTGTCCGAAAGTAAGTCACAGTCTCGCTCTTCTCAACTATCCTTGAGCCAATTGAGGCGGCTGGCAGAATACGATATTCGCCTAGCTTATTCCAACTTCACAGCGACAGCTCGCCAGATGATCCAGTTGCGGGAAGCTGTCCAGGTGGCAAAAGAAAGCCTTGCCGCGCAAAAAAATGATTATCAGCTAGGCAGAGCCAGCAATCTAGATGTACTAAATGCACTTATTCGCTACGAGGAGGTCAATCGCCGCTTTGCTGTAACAGGCTACCTCATGAAATCTAATCTCAACGCGCTTCACATTGCCGCCGGGGAAATCCCCTTTCAGCCCCAACAGAACTAATCTCTGGCATGACCCTTTCTGAATTTAGTATCCGCCGACCTGTCTTTGCCTGGATGTTCATGTCTGCTCTAATTGTTTTTGGCGCTATTGGTCTTCTACGCCTGGGTATCAGTCAAATGCCCGATGTTGATTTTCCAGTTATTGAGGTAGTGGTAACCTGGGAAGGAGCTGCACCCGAACTTATTGAATCAGAGATAGTCGATCAGATTGAAGAGGAGGTGGTGCAGATTGAGGGACTAAAGAAAATCACATCAACTATGCGTCAAGGTGCCGCAAACATCAAACTCGATTTTGATATCAACCGAAACGTTGACGCTGCGCTACAAGAAGTGCAGGCAGCTGTCAGTGACAACGATTACCCCCTTGACATGGACCCACCCAGGCTTAGGAAACGCAATCCTGAAGATCAAGCTATTCTTTGGGTTGGAGTTGCCAGCGAACGTCCCATCATGGAACTCATTCGTTTAGCCGATCAGTCTTTGACAAACAGATTCGAGATCATTCCTGGGGTTGGAGAAGTTATTCTGGGTGGCTTCGTTGAACCTTCCCTACGCATATGGATGGATAACAACTTGCTTAAGAAATATGAACTGACCGTGCAAGATATAGTCAATGCCGTAAGATCAGAACATTCGGAAATCGCCGCTGGTTATATTGATAACAAACGCCAGGAATTTAATGTCCGCACTATGGGTGAGGAGTTTAGTCCGGAGGATATTGGAAATATCCTTATCACCCAAAGGGGCAGTCAGCCCATTTATGATACAGCTATCCGCATCAAGGATGTCGCGCGTGTCGAGGATGGACTATCCGATATTAGACGCAGATCTTATATTTCAGGTGTTCAGGGATTAAGCATTGGTATAAAAAAACAACGGGGAGCTAATCAGGTAGAAATAGCTCGTGCGGTTCGCGCTTTGGTTGAGGAGTTGGACAAGGAATTGCCTGACGATATTTATTTTCAGATCAACGCCGACTTTTCCAAATTCGTCGAAGATACGCTTCGCGATAGCAAAAGGGAATTGCTAGTCGCCGGCTTGCTAACTGCTTTAATCTGTTACTTTTTTCTTGGCTCACTTCGCTCCGCTATGAATGTGGGGCTGGCCATTCCTACTTCCATTCTTGGAACATTTATTATTATGTATTTTGCCGGTTTTACCTTGAATCTCTTCAGCTTACTGGCTTTGGCATTAGCGGTTGGTATTGTGGTGGACGATGCCATTATGGTACTGGAAAACATCGTACGTCATTTTCACATGGGCAAGAACAAAGTGCAGGCCGCACGTGATGGGGCCAACCAGGTCTTCTTTGCGGCCATCGCCACCACTGTGGTCTTGGTTTCTATATTTCTGCCTGTGGCCTTCATGGAAGGGGTTATCGGGAAGTTCTTTTTTCAATTCGGGATTACCATGTCGGCAGCCGTTCTGCTTTCCACAGTCGAGGCACTCACTTTGACCCCGATGCGCTGTGCAGCTCTCATGTCGAGAAGAGAGGGTACCGTCTTTTTCTATAAGCCTGTAACGACCTTGTTAGATAGGCTGCGCGATCTCTACAAAACCCTGCTCCACATTCCCGTTCATTATCCATGGATTGTCATTGGCATGGCGTTGTTGAGCATTCCTTTGGCTTACCTGCTATTTAATAAACTACCTAAGGAATATGTTCCTCCTCAGGATCAAGGTTTTTTCCTGATCCTTGGCCGAACCCCGGTAGGTTCATCTCTAGATTTTACTGAAGAAAAAATATTTCAGTTACAGAAGTGGTTTAAAGAGGAGGAAACCATAGACAGCTGGTTTGCTTCTGCCGGAGGTTTCAATAATTTGACCAATGAAAGTTTCTCTACTGTCAACCTTGTCCCACCAGACGAACGTCCATCACAACAAGTGATCATGAAGAAAGCTCGCGATGAGCTCGCAAGCATTGAGAATTTTTTTACCATTGTTCCCGACCAACAGATCAGAGGACTTACTCAGGGAAGGAATTACCCCATTGCATTTAATATTCGTGGGCCCGATTACGGTGTCTTGCAAAACAAAGCGCGGGAGATTATCGAAAGCCTGAATAAAACCGGCTTGGTAGTCGGGTTAGATACGGACTTTCGCATTGATATGCCTGAGCTTCGTATTATTCCCGACAGGCAGGCAGCTGCAGCAAGAGGTGTGTCTATGCAAAACATAGGCGAGACCATCAGAGCGGCACTTGGAGGTGTTCGTGAGGGTAAGTTCACCAGTGGAGGAGAGCGTTATGATGTTCGGATTCGATTGGAAAAGGATCAACGCCTATCTCCAGAATCTATCAACGACTTACAAATCAGAACTTTATACGGAGAACTTATTCCGCTTTCCGATGTAGTTCGCACCGAAGTGAAATCAACCGTGCAACAGGTATCCAGAATAAACCAGCAACGGGCTGTATCTATTTTTGGAAATGTTGCCGAAGGCAAATCCCAAGCGGAGGCTATTAATGAAGCTTTAAGAATCAGTAGGGAAACATTAGATGAGAGCTACAGCGTTCATCTAGAGGGGGGTTCTGAGGCTTTTGCAGAGGCATTCGACAACCTTAAATTTTCACTGCTTCTGGCAATCATTTTATCTTACATGGTGCTGGCTTCTCAGTTTAATAGCTTTCTTCACCCCATCGCGATTCTTGTCGCACTGGTTCCCGCCGGCTTGGGAGCATTTTTTGGTCTATGGATCATGGGGCAATCTATCAATCTGTTCTCTAGTATTGGAATTATTCTGCTCGTAGGAATCTCGACGAAGAATTCCATTATGCTGGTGGAATTCACCAATCGTTTGAGGGTTGAGGAAAATCTTTCTGTTAGGGATGCTATCTACCAGGCAGGGACCATACGCCTGCGCCCTATCCTTATGACAACTGTTGCCACCATAGGTGCCGCCATACCCATTTTTCTGGGTTTAGGTGCGGGCTCCGAAACGCGTTCCCCAATGGCAACTGCTGTTATATTTGGCATGCTTATTTCAACAAGTGTCACCTTGTTTGTAACCCCCGCGGTCTATAAAATTCTCTCTGCGGTTGAAAGAGCTCGTCCAGGAGAAGAGAACTATCAATTTCAGGATTAGGGTAGATACACTGAGTCTATCAGGCGGCCTGAAGGCAAGGTATTTATTTTTTGACTTTGAAATAAATTTCTATCAGAGAGGAATAAAATGAGTGAGGGGATGTCTTGACACCTTCTAGGACTTGAAACTAGATTAAAATGTTAACTGCGCAACATTAAGTGTTTTTGTAAACTAATTTAGGCGGATTGATCAAATGAATACCAATGGGCCGTTATCGCTTCATGACTATATTATATTTTGAGCATAAAAGCATCGACACGCTAGGTTGTTTCTCTATCGACAGATGATTAGTACATAGGGAGCACTAAAGAAGAAATGATAAATAATCACCTCCAGAATAGGTGAATTTAAATTGAGAAACTAAACAAAAATACTAAATATGAATAGAAAAATACTGAAGATCCAGGCCATCATCATGTCTTTATTGACGATGTTTCATGCAGCTTTTGCTGAGCAACCTAACATCATTTTGATATTAACGGATGATCTTGGCTATGGTGATTTGGGTATGACCGGACATCCCTATATTAAATCACCAAATATTGACCGTCTGGCAGCGGAAGGCTTGTTTTTTGAACAAGGTTATATGTCAAGTGCTTGGTGTGCGCCATCCCGAGCAGCCATAATGGGGGGGTACTTCCCGGCGCGTTATTTTCAATCAGATCATGAGCTAGATTATAACAAACCCACGTTGGCCAGCGTGTTAAAAGATGCAGGGTACACCACAGCTCACTATGGTAAGTGGCATATGAGTGGAAGGGGAAAGACGGACCCAACTCCTGATATGTATGGTTTTGAAGAGTCATTTATTTCTAATGGCAATCCCAAGAACGGAGGATGGACACCTGAAGAGCGTAAGCAACCACACTGGCGAGAAATGACAACGTCGAGATACATCGATTTGAGCATCGACTTTATTACAAGGAAGAAAGATGTTCCCTTCTTTGTAAACGTTTGGCTATTTCCAACTCATTCTTACATTGACCCGACTCCTGAGATGCTAGAGGTCTATAAAGATCTTGAGGTATCTATAGATGATTTTGAAAATCCTCTGCAGAAAGAATTTCTGGAATTTATTGCCCAACACGGTTCTGTTCAAGATGCCATGAGGGCCTATTGCTCAGATGTCACTTTTTTGGATAGTGAAATTGGACGTTTATTAGAAAAGCTCAAGGAATTAGATTTGAAGGATAATACAATTGTCATCTTTTCTAGTGATAACGGCCCAGCACCAATTTTCAAGAAAGCTGGTTTACCAAAACGCTATAAAGAAACGCCGACTCTTTTGAATAATGTTGGTTCCGCTGGTCCTTACAGAAACAGAAAAGTCTCCCTTTATGATGGCGGCACGCATGTTCCTTTTATTGTCCGCTGGCCTAAGAAAATCAAACCAGGGAAGGTCGATCCCACTACTATCTTCACAGGTGTGGACTTGATGCCTACACTCGCAGTATTTGCAGGAGCCCAGGTGCCTGGGGATCTTGATGGAGAAGACTTAAGTGGAGCATGGCTTGCTGAGCCCGTGCAAAGGCAAAAATATCATTATTGGAATGATAGGCCAGGATGGTCAACTCTCAGGCACAAGCAATGGAAAGCACATCTGAACAAAGGAGAGTTTCAGCTCTACGATATCTACAAGGATAAAAGTGAGTCAAAGAATGTTGCTGATCAACACCCTGAGTTATCAAAAGAGTATTTATCAGCATTAAAGAAATGGGATTCATCGGTGGTACCTAACTATAAGTCGAAAGACAAAAACAAGTAATGGGTTCCTTGCTTTTTAATCTCCTAAACACAAATGATAATCAAGAAAGCGGGTCGGCTAAGTGCTATCTGGCGGCATTGTAGCTGCAAAAGAATTCGTTATAACATTTCTTGTAGCCCATGACAATTAAGACGAAGTGCGGCGCTTTTATACTTTCTACTATTTGATTTGGCTCTCTTTTAGCTGCTGATCATTTAGATGTGGTGAGTCCACCTGTTCAGAGTAAAATTGAACAAGTACAGTCAAATATCATTTTTGTTTTAGTAGACGACATGGGGTATGCGGATCTTGGATGCCATGGTGGTGAAATAAAGACGCCCCATATAGATTTATTAGCTGCACAAGGTATTCGTTTCACGCAGATGTGTAATACGGCCAAGTGCATGCCTTCGCGTGCCTGTTTATTGACGGGTGTTTATGCTCAACAATGTGGAATAGATGAAAAGTCTCTTGATATTAAAAATGCAGTCACTCTCGGTGAAGTATTAAAAACAGCTGCTTATCGAACTTTTGCTTCCGGTAAGCATCACGGCAAAGAGAATCTACACGATCGTGGATTTGATCATTATTATGGTTTGGGGGGATAGTTGTAGCAACTTTTACCATACAGATGCTTTTACAAATAAGACATTAGAATGGCTAGACGAAAAAGAATTAGCGCAAAAACCTTTTTTTACTTGGCCTATACGACACTACATTACCCCTTACATGCTTGGCCCAAAGATATAGCTAAATACAAAGGCAAATATGATAAGGGTTATAACCCATACAAAAAACACGCTATGAGTGTATGATCGAAATGGGTCTCATAGATCCTGATAAGGTCCCGCTACCAGCTTGGGTGATGGTGCTTGGGCAGAACTCAAGGGTGTTGAATTAGAGAAAGAAAAAAGACGCATGGAGATTTATGCTGCTATGGTTGATTGCATCGATCAAAATTTCGGGTGTATCCCAGCAAAGCTCCAGAAGCAACAAAAACTAGAGAACACACTTTTCCTTTTTGCATCGAAATATGGTGGTTGCCCGAAGGATGTCCGCGGACAGTTCAGTTCTACGCGTCTCGATAATTTTGCGACGATAGCTAGTTAGGAGGCTGTTAGTCAATCATGGTCAACGGTGCAAAATACCTCACTCAGAAAGTGGAAGAATTATAGCCACGAAGGCGGTATGAATATCCCTTTTATTATGAGTTGGTCTGGTAAAGTCAATAAGCCTGGTAGTATATACTGTGAGCCTGCACACTTTATTGATATCATGTTCACGTTGTTCAAATTAACTGGGGCCACTTATGCAGAAACTCGTAAGGGTAAGTCTACTACACCTATGCAAGGTATTAGTTTGCTTCCTACGCTGCAAGGTAAGTCAATTACTCGTAAAGAACCTCTATACTGGAAATAGCAAGGGGGTGGCGCCATTTGTCAAGCAAATGTAAAAGCTCTCTTTTGTGACAAAAAATGGGAGCTTTATCATTTCTCCAGGGATCGCAATGAAATGAATGATCTATCTATTGCGATACCGGATAAACTCAAAGCCATGCAGCAGAAGTGGCACCAGTGGACACAAGCAGTAGCTGGAAAAACTTCATCCCGAATGATGATGCCATAGACACTTTAAGATTCGTGCAAGATCTTGGCCTTAAGAAACATAGGTTTTCCTAGAGGTATCATCTATTGAGACCGATATTCCTACTCTATTAGGATGGGCGCTCCGTGCTTAATCGCTTCGCCTTTGCTTGCTTATAGGAGCTAAGCTCAGACGATGCGATTGATATATTCTTGTCGACTCCCTTTTTCTTGAAACCCAAAACTTTAAACACCTCGTCTAACTTCTATTGTATCATTCGGGTTAAATAATTTTTCTAACGCTGGGTTGTTAACAAGGTGATAAACAAAAGTTAGAACCCCCAAGCGAAAATTGTCGACGAGGATGTATCCAAAGGTTATATCTCTTCACCGTTCTACCTCTCGTGAGGCCAGGGTTAGCCAGGGCTTCGTGCAGACATTAAGGTCCTTACACATCATGGGTATCCAGTATTTCATTAATTAAAATGTTGACTTGCAGCTAGTTTATAGCAATTATGATTTAATCTGGTTTATCAGTATTAAGTTTGTAACAAAGAAAAACAAATGAGTAATTAAATCGACTTTATTAAATTACTCATAAAAACAACAACAAACATAAATACTAAAAGTTATTATAATATGAAAATATATAAGTATATTCCACTCTTGGTAATCTCATCTCTATTCCAAGAATCCGTCAGAGCCCAAGCATCTGATCTTTATGGAGCCGATGGAGAGCTCAGAACAGATACCTCACGCATACCCGATTTTTCTCATGCTGGCTATAAGCAGGGAGAAGTTCCCGTTCCTAAGGTACCAATAGTAGCTAATGTAAAAGACTTTGGAGCAATCGGTGATGGTGTTGTAGATGACACGCAAGCATTCCTTGATGCAATCAGTGATACTGAAAACGGGGCCATCTTTATTCCCGAAGGGACTTATGTCATTACTCAAATTTTAAAGATCACCAAGTCCAACCTAGTGCTGCATGGAGCGGGCAAGGACAAATCCATTCTCTATTTCCCTAAAAGTTGTCGAGAGGTATCTAGTGGAGACTTTCACGGGACAGGCGGTTTTATATGGGTAGAAGGTGAAAGACAGCAAAGTGCTAATCTGACAAACCTAACGTCAGATGCCTTGCGGGGAGACCGTCTTCTTAATGTTGACTCAACGGCGAACTTATCGGTTGGGCAGCGAATTGAAATTTCTATGGATCTCAGCAATAACAATGATCTTGTCAGTCACCTCTATGGCGGAGATCCGGACGATATTTCAAATTTAGAGGGGGCGCCTTGGCAAATGTTAGAGATAGTTTCACTAACGGCTAATACCATCGAGCTCGATAGACCTTTGTTTTTTAATGCCGAGATCGGTTGGTCTCCTAAAATCAGGACGGTCAACTATTCTGTAACGGAATTCGGCATAAAGGATCTTCGTTTAGAGATGGCACGAGACAAATATGATGGACACTTTGAAGAGGAATGGAACGGGATTTATTTTTTGGATATAGCGGATTCGTGGATCAAAAATGTGCACATTCATTTTGCGGATGAAGCTTTTCTCATCAAAGGCCGCTTTTGCACCTTGGATGGCGTTAGTTATGATGCGCCCAGTGGTAAGAAGGGACCAGACTTTGGACATAATGGAATTTTTGTTGATAAGCCAGGGGGGTACAACTTGATCAAAAACTTTCAAGCGAATGCCTCATATATGCATAGCTTGGCTGTGCGCGGAACCTCTGGAAATGTCTTTTCCAAGGGAACAGGCGTGCAAATCGATTTCGATCTGGCGGGACATTGTCCCTTCTCAAATCTTTATACTGAAATAGAAATAACACAGCCAAATTTCTTATGGAGAGGCAGTGGTGCACCTGGAACTGGCAAATCAGCTGCCGCTTGGAATACTTTCTGGAATATAAAAGCAGCCTCCTCAATCAAATATCCAAAAGATAAACCTTGGTCAAAATGGTCACAATTAATCAATATCATTGGCATAACCTCAAATGAGAAATCGAAAAAGGATCCTAACGGAGAGTGGTTCGAAGTGATTGACCCTGATATTCTCACTCCACAAAACTTATACGAGCACCAATTAAATAAAAGGCTTGCTGACCAAGGAAATGAGCCTGATAACCAAGATCCGATAGTAAATTTTGCTGAGCCTAAACCTTCCGAGCTCGACTTAGAAGAAGGGTATACCTCAATTGATATTGAAGCGAAAGCTAGTGACCCGGATGGAAAAATTGATCATGTAGAATTATTTATAGATGGATTTTTTATCGGAAGAGACAGCAAATCAAGATACAGGTGGAATGAGGGTAGATATGCTGACGAGTTGCTCGGTTTATCGGCGGGAACTTATGAGTTAACGCTTGTTGCAACTGACAAGCAAGGTGCTACTGCGGACGCCGTTGACATTCTTACAATCTTGGGATCTGGAGGTAACTTGCCGCCAACGGTTGGATTTGATCTGACTAAATCAACGCTTGAACTTGAAGAAGACTACGAGAAGATCCTTATCAGGGCAGATGCATCAGATCCAGATGGAAGTGTTGATTATGTTCAATTGTATATAGATGGGAATTTTCTTGGGCAGGACAGCGTACCGTTATACAAGTGGAATCAGAAAACAACTCCCGGTTTAAATCAACTAGCAGTAGGGACCTATGACCTGACATTAGTTGCCGCAGATAACCTTGGCTCAATGTCTCAGGATATAGCAACACTTACCATTAAGTCTCCTGGTTCTACGCTTGTTATTTTTGATGACTTCGAAGCTGGTTTTGGAAGCAACTGGATCGATGGAGGCGAAGACTGTCTACTAAATACATCAGGCTCGTATGTCAACAGCTCGGCAGTTGTTAATTTACAAGATAACACCAATTCCTCAGTTCTCACAACTGTGCCTCTTGACTTAAGCAGTTACTCAGAGCTGACAGTGGAATTTGATTACCAAGTTAAAAGTTTTGAAGATACAGAAGAGTTTTGGTTGCAAATATCTACCGACGGTGGAACAACTTATGAAACAGTCAAGGCATTCGTGAATGATATCGATTTCGTAGATGATGGAACTGTCTATCTCGAGTCCATTGTTATGGCTGACTACACACTCACAGATCAAACTTCTATTCGCTTCCGTTGTAATGCGAGCGGTAACTGGGATGATGTATACATCGATAATATTCGCATAAGTGCCAAGTAGTTTGCTGTTAATTCATCAACTTTAGAATAAGCTTGACCCGCCAGCGGAAGTCCGAGGGCGGGTTTTTTAACCCCAGCTCATGCCTTAGAGACGTAAAGATCTTTTTGGGATCTTGACTTCAAGAAGCATAGGGTCCTCTAGAGATATTGCCTTTTTGAGAACTATATCCCTAATTCTATCCAGATGGGTGTGGCCTCGGTTTAATCGCTAGCCTACGCTTGTTTATTAAAAACTAAGCTCAGAGGATGTGATTGAATGCCTCTTCATTGAAACTGTTGTACTTTTGGAGCATTTGTGAATGAATGGGTAACAGTGCCTAATCCAACCTGTCAATCTCTGGTTTCACCCGTGAAAGCTTCTAGAGATCTTTGTAGGCTCCTTGATGCTGAGATCCGTATGGATATCATAGGATCCATCCGGCGTAAAAATCTATAAATACTTGAATCTGCTAGATACCTGGGTTGAACCGAGGTATGGCAAAATTGGATGTTTAAAATGAATTCTAAAACGCTCTAGAAGAAGCTTGGCAACATATCATGCATATTTGAAAATTTGTATTATATTCAATCTAACGTCACCAAGATATGCAAGTTGTGTGGTTCAAACGAGATTTAAGAATTCATGATCATGAGGCTCTCAAGATTGCTTCAAGTAGAGGTGTTTTACTACCACTTTATATTCTAGAGCCTGAGCTATGGAGGCAACCTGATCTTAGCTGCAGACATTATGAATTTTTGCTGGAATGCCTCGAGGAATTAGATAAGGAGCTATGCCAATTGGGGCAGAATCTCATTATCAAGGTTGGCGATGCAGTCGAAGTCCTCAAGGATATAAATAAACGCCTTTCGATTCAGGAGTTGTGGTCACACCAGGAAACTTGGAATGGATGGACTTATAATAGAGATAAAAAAGTAAAAAACTGGACGATAAGTCATGGTATTCCCTGGCATGAACCTTCACAAACAGGTGTTATTAGGCGCTTGAGGAATCGTGATGGTTGGTCAACTCACTGGCGCGTTCAGATGACTAAAGAGTTAGTAAGGCCCATGGAGAGGCTACAAAAAATTGATGAAAAATCGGATACGCTTCCATCGCCTGCCTGCCTTGGTTTAAAGGAAGACGGATGCATTATGAGGCAAAAGGGTGGTCGCAAGGAAGCGTTGTCTTTGCTCAATGGATTTCTTTATAGCCGAGGGGAAGGCTATACAAAAGAAATGTCGTCACCGCTTAGTGCCTTCGATAGTTGTTCAAGACTTTCAGCTCATCTGGCATTTGGAACAGTCTCGATTCGTGAAGTGTTTCAAGCCAGCGAACGTCGAAGCGCCCAATTGAAAGAATTACCAAGAGGGGAAAAAGGAAAATGGCCTAGTGCTATGAGATCATTTTCTGGGCGACTGCGTTGGCATTGCCATTTCATTCAGAAGCTTGAAGATGAACCACGAATTGAGTTCAAGAACATGCACTCAGCATATGATGGGCTAAGAGAGCCTGATTTTAATGACGTTAGTTTTGCAGCATGGAAGGCGGGTTATACAGGTTACCCTATGATAGATGCATGTATGAGGGCATTATGGGCTACGGGATGGATTAATTTTCGCATGCGAGCCATGCTTATGAGTTTTGCGAGTTATCATTTGTGGCTTCATTGGAGAGAGCCCTCTCTTCATCTTGCCCGTTTGTTCACGGATTATGAGCCCGGCATTCACTATTCTCAGGCACAGATGCAAGCAGGGACAACGGGTATCAACAGTATTCGTATTTACAACCCAATCAAGCAGGGGATTGACCATGATCCGCAAGCAACATTTATTCGCAAGTGGGTGCCAGAATTGGAGAGTGTGCCGAATGTCAGTATCCACACTCCCTGGTTGTTACCAGAAAAGATGAATGGGTACCCTTTGCCCATAGTCGATGAAAAAATGGCCCGTAAAGAGGCAGCTAGTAAAGTATATCAAATAAGGAAAAATCTTAATCATAGGCGGGAGGCAGATCGAATCGTTCACAAACATGGTAGTAGAAAATCTGGAGTGAATAAGAGTGTAGCTCGAAAGAAAAGTGAGCGAGTTACTCGTGTGCAAGGAGTATTAGAGATCTAAGCTTTATGTGCTTCCCTGTTAATCGTGAAGAATCTCTAAATCAGCTTAAGAAATTTAGTCAGATTGCAAATCAGTATGCTAGTAAGAGGAATTATGTGGATAGGGAACTTCGCTATGTCTCAAAGTTATCACCGGCAATTCGGAGTAGATTAATCCTTGAGTATGAGGTCATTGAGCATCTTCTTGAAGCATATACTTTCTCGGCAATCGAAAAATATATACAAGAAGTCTATTGGCGGTTGTATTGGAAGGGATGGCTTGAATTTAGGCCTTATATTTGGCAAAAATATCTTGAAGAGCTCCAAGAGATAAAGAGCCAAGGCTCTAAGATGTTAAAAATAGCCAAGCAAATAGAATCAGCGCAAAGCGGAACTGATTTTGTGGACTATTTTATGAAGCAGCTAACTACAACTGGTTATTTACATAACCATGCTAGAATGTGGTTTGCGAGCTATTGGATTCACGCGATGAAACTCCCTTGGCAGCTGGGAGCAGATCTCTTCTACAGACATTTACTCGATGCAGACCCTGCTTCAAATACTCTGTCATGGAGATGGGTGGCAGGTCTTCAGACCAAAGGTAAAGCCTATCTCATATCACGTGCTAACTTAGAGAAATTCTGTGATCCAGAAATTTTGGGTAATAGGGATTATACGGCCATTGATCATGTGAAAGTTCGGGAAGGTATCGAGGAGAATGCAACCGATGATCAAATCATTGAGAATCAAGCATGTGAAGGTTCTCATACTTTTGTGAAAGAGAATGAACGATGCGGGCTATGGATTCATGGTGAAGATTTATTACCTGAGAAGAGTCTTTTATCTAAGCAACAATTCACAACGATTGTAGCTTTGCAGTCCTCAGCTTTAATGGAGAGGTACGGAATAAGTCGAAAGCGAATAGCCTACATGGGACAAGTTCTTACGGATGCCTTAGATAGAGCTAAAAATCATTACAAAGTTTCTGGTGATATGCTTGAGGTCTCAGCTTTACCCAGCTCGTTATTAGAGTGGGCGCTTCAAAATAAATTAAAGACTGTTTATACCATGAAAGCCTATATCGGGCCACTTAAAGATGAATTAGATCAAATTAAAAGGTTATTTCTGGAAAATAAAATTAGGCTCGTTTTAGTTGAAAGAGAGGAGGACCAAAGAATTTTTCCTTACGCTAAAAAAGGATTCTTCCATTTTTGGAAGAAAGCTTCCAAAGAAACTATCCTTAAGGGCTGAAGTTTAACCCGGATAATGCAGTAGACACTTAAAAACCTGTGCATAATCTTGTTCCCCAGGAAACATAGAGTTTCTTAGTCTGGTTGTTTGTTTCCTAAATTATCACAGAGTCTTTTCACTGTGGCTTAGGCTTGCGCATTTTTTCAACTTCTACTAAGTAATCTAGGTTAGAAATTCCCTTTATATCAGTGTCTAACCGTAATTTTAGATTTGATTTTATCTTCGGAGACTAGTTGCTGAGGATTTTTCAAATTGGTAATAATTCTTGCGCCTCTTTTGTAATTTACATAGGAGTATACCCATTGAACGAGAACAGCAATTTTGTTCCGAAAACCTATTAAGAAGACTAGGTGAATAAAAAGCCATAATGTCCATGCAATAAATCCAGAGAGATTGATCTTACCTATGCTGGCGACAGCTGCGGATCTTCCGATGGTGGCCATAGATCCTTTATCAAAATAAACAAAAGGTTTACGATCTAGCATTGGCGTAGATGAATCTATTTCGTTTTTGATATGCTTAGCAACGTAGTTTCCCATTTGAATAGCAGCCGGAGAAACCCCAGGAACTTTTTGATTAAGTGGATCAGTGAGTTTAACAATATCACCAATGGCAAAAACTTCTGGATGATCTGGTAGAGTACAGTCGGGATTAACTAAAATTTTTCCTGAGCGGTCGACTGGAACATCCAAGGAGCGAGTGATCGCTGGGGCTCCAACACCTGCAGCCCAAATAATATTTTCTGCATCGATTGCCACATCATCAAACTCTACTCTTTTATGGCGGATATCTTTAACCGGGGAGCTTAACATCATTTCAACTCCCATTTTTTCAAGTGTATCTTTTGCCTTGCATGGGAGTGGTTCACTGAATTGTCCAAGTATTTTGTCTGAAGCTTCTGCAAGAATAATACGACTGTTTTTTGGATTGATGTTTTTAAAGTCCCTTGGCAAAACATGGTGAGCAAGCTCGGCAAGCGCACCAGCCATTTCTACGCCGGTCGGTCCACCGCCTATCACAACCATAGTCATTAACCGTTGTTGTTCTTTTGGGTTATCGCTAAGTTCCGCTCGTTCATAAGCATGTAAAACAGAATTGCGAATTTTAGAAGCCTCTTCAAGCGACTTAAGCCCGACCGTATGCTTGGCCCATTCATCGTGGCCGAAATAATCATTCACTACCCCAAGTCCTATGACAAGATAATCATATTTGACGGTACGATTTGGGGTTAAAATGATTTTTTCATGAAGGTTAATGCCAGATACTTCGTCCATAATGACATGGATATTTTCATTTTTTGGTAAGGAAGAACGTATGGGTTTGGCGATTTCTGGCATCGAGAGGCCAGCAGTGGCTACTTGATAAAGTAACGGTTGGAATAAGTGATGATTGTTTTTATCAATAATGGTAACTTCGCAATCTGTATTAGCTAATCTTTTAGCACAAGCTAAGCCTCCAAATCCTGCCCCCAGAATGACAACTTGTTTCCTTACTTTCTTCATAATTTGAAGATAGTTCGCTTTGTGAAACAAGCAAATGGAGCTCGTGAATTTTTTACTCTCGAGGAAGTTTGTATCTAAGAATCTCTTTTTCTTCGTCCTTGGATAGCCTTGATAAATTTTTGTAGGCCAGGGTCATGCGCCTGTTATTTTTTAATTTTTCCTTATGACGCAATAGGAATTGCCAATAGAGAGTATTAAAGGGACACGCATCTTTACCTGTTCTAGCTTTGACATTATAGTGGCACTCCGGGCAAAAATTGGACATGCGATTGATATAAGCGCCACTAGCTATGTATGGCTTGGTGCCTACGATTCCTCCATCTGCATAGAGAGCCATGCCAATGGTATTTGGTGCCTCAACCCATTCGTAGGCGTCAGCGTAAACCGCCAAATACCATTGGTGAACTTCTTGAGGATTAATGCCTGCAAGTAGAGCAAAATTACCGGTAACCATCAGGCGCTGAATATGATGAGAATATGCCTCCTCTTTAGTGATGCGGATGACTTCATGCATACATCGCATTTTCGTTTCTGCGGTCCAATAAAAATCCGGTAGGGACTCTGATGCCTTTAAGGCATTTTTTTCAGTATAACCTGGCATATAATACCAGTAAATTCCTCTGATATATTCGCGCCAACCTATGATTTGACGGATAAATCCCTCGACCGCATTTAGGGGGGCTTTTTTTTCTTTGAAGGCTTTTTCAGCTCTAAAGCAAACGTAGAGTGGATCTAAAAGACCGGAGTTAATATAGAATGAAATCAGACTATGAAATAGAAAAGGTTCGTTGATTTTCATCGCATCTTGGTAATCACCAAAATTGGGTAAAATCCTGCTGATGAAGTCGTCTAGGGCTTTTTTTGCTTGTTTACTAGTTACAGCAAAGCCAAAAGGTGTACTGTTTCCAAAATGATGGCCATAAAGTTTTTCTACAATTTTGATAACCTCATTTGTGGTCGAGTCTGGTTTAAAACTAATGCGCGCGGGGAGTTTAATTTTCTTACCTAGTGGTTTTCGGTTTTGTTTATCTAGGTTCCAGGCTTCCCCCACCGGTTTTCCATTTGTTTCCATGAGCAGACCTGTTTTTTTCCTCATCTCACGGTAGAAGTATTCCATTATGAGTTCTTTGCGAGGGCTGGCCCAGTTCCGGAACTCTTCATGAGTCGCTAGAAAACGCGTGTCTTGAAGAACTTTAACAGGTATTCCTAATGTTTCACTCCATTGGGTTTTCATGGCATGAGTAAGGCGATATTCTCCCGCTTCCGTTACAAATAGTTGATCGACTGATCTTTTTTGTAATAGTCTTTTAGTCTCACCCAGTAAAGAATGTGAATTCTTAGGGTCATCGATTTTAGTGTAATGAAGATGATATCCCTTGGTTTTTAATTCTTCAGCAAAGTGGCGCATGGCTGAAAAAGTAAATATAATTTTCTTTTTATGGTGTGTAACATAAGTAGCTTCTTCATGGACTTCTGCCATGAGAACAATATCTTTATGTTTATCTATCCCGCTTAAAGTCGGTATGAGACTAGATAGCTGATCTCCTAAAATAAGACGTAGAACTCTCATAGTTTATTTTTTGAAAAATAAAGCAAATAGTCGTGGCATGATCATCTAGAATATCACCGCTGCAAGGCAGAGCAAGTCGGTGATTGTTTTTTATATACAGAAGTTGTTTCTAATTTCTCAAACCTAGGTTAGTTTATAGATAGTGGACTACTTATTAGAACATGTTAGCCATCGTCCATGGCCCTTGCCTCACAAATCTTGGAGGTGGAAGCAAAAATGGAAGGATCTGCTTTTTGTTCATTGGGAGGTTGATAAGGATTGGTTAAGAAGCAAAATTCCTCCAAAGCTCGAACTCGATCTTTTCAATGATAAAGCATGGATAGGCATTGTTCCATTTTCTATGTATGGGGTGACCTTGAAAGGCTTTCCTGCTCCAAAATTCATGTGCAATTTTCCAGAGATCAATATCCGAACATATGTCAGACATCGAGATAAAAGTGGAATTTGGTTTTTTAGCTTGGATGTGCCTAATCCTATTGCTGTTTGGGCTGCTCGAACATTCTTTTACCTTCCTTACTATCTTGCCAAGATGCAGGCTACTGATAATTCAGAAAATATTCATTATTTCCACCAGCGCAATGATAAGGTTTTTAACGCTTATTATAAGTCAGATAGACATTTAAATGTTGCTGCTGATTCCTTTGAGCATTGGGCAACAGAGAGGTATTGTCTTTATACGACAACGGCGAAAGGAGATTTAATTATAGGTCAAATACATCACCAAAAGTGGCCACTCAGGGAAGCAAAATTAGAGATCTTGCAGAATACTCTTTTAGATCGGATTCCAGTAGGTGGAATGCATTCCAGTATCTTATTTTCCAAATCGATAGATGTGATTATTTTCCCGATTGAGAAAGTTGAATAAATCAGCTTCGATATTGACGGATTTTGGAATGGTTATCCCAATAACTCTCAAATGTAGTTAAGTCTTTCTAAAGCAAAAAATTATTGGGTGATTCCATCACTCTTAGCAACTAGCTATTTGCATTTTAAGTGGAAGAGAGAAAGTGATTAAGATTATTATATAGACAACAAAGGAACCGCCTAAACAGATAGGGAGAAAATGCTCAATCTTACACATACTGTGCGCATGCAACGCTTTCGAATGTGTAATTGAAATGAACTCTTACTATGCGCTATCCGGGTTTACATGAAAATCCATTAAAGAATCATCTGTCCCTTAATGAACTCTTTGTGGTTTCGTCTATACTATATCTATGCACAATAAAGAATTTTTGTTTGATACCTATTTAGTCTGACTTATTGTATCGACCTTAATGGAAAACTTAAAAAGTGATGATTTTAAAGAGAATTGCTATTATCTCGGTGCTTTAGACTTGAGCATCTAGCAAGACTAGTATTTAGAAATTATAGTTTATATGAGCAAACCTATAGTAGAAGCATTAAGATTAGTTGTAGCGGACACCTATGCATTGATCGGGCAGACTCACCTTTGTCATTGGAACGTGAGAGGTACGTCTTTTTTCTCTCTGCACACAGCATTTGAAGAGCAGTACAATGAACTTTTTGTGGCCGTCGATGAAATCGCTGAAAGAATTCGTGCCAAAGGTGCTCTCGCTCCGGGTGGATTAGCAAATCTTGCTAAGATGGCTGAAATAACCGAAATCTCAGAAAATGCATCAGCTCAGGATATGGTGCGTCATCTTGTAAAATGCAATGATAAGTTGCTTAATGATCTGAAGGATGCAAGAGATAAAGCAGGAATGGCTAACGATTCGGAAACTGAAGACTTAATGATAGCGCGTATTCAGATTCATGAAAAGACCATCTGGATGCTCAAGAGCTTTCTCGAGACCTAAACTTTCATAGACTTGATAAAATACTTCAGTTTTAACATAGTATGAGAGTGATGAAGGTTAGCTTAAGTTATTATGTTTTAAGCCTTTAGAAAGATTTATACTTTGAGAAAGTAAAGTCGCAAAAATAATAGGATTCCCTTTTTGTAGAGGATTTAATGGTTTTGAATAAAGATAGTCCTCCCATAGTTTTTTGATAAATCGAAAAAGCCGACAAATGTTATATCTGCCGGCTTTTTATTTGAGTCAAGGATAAAATCTAGTCACTTAAAATAATATATCTCAATAAGTGGTTCCTATTACTTAATTCGAGGTGCTTTGAGATTCTTCAAGACTTCGTAGTCTAGCTATATTGAAAATAATAAGCCCATAACCACATTTAGCTGCAATATCTGCAATGCAATAGCCAACTTGCAAAAATACCTCAGCGCTTGCTCCTTCTAGTCCATAGAACGGGGCCATATATGCGATCGGGTAAAATCCCCAGCTAAATAAAGTCAACAGTCCAGCATTTCTGAGTAAAACAGAGATCTCTTTTGTTGAGTTTTCCATTGAAGTCTTAAGATGTTTAATCACAGTAATAAGAATATAGACAAACGGAATGGTACTTAATAATCCCCACAACCCGCGGTTGGAAATTAGTTCCGTGCTTTCTCGATCTATTTCTCCTGGATATCCCAATGCTATCATAAGAAAAGAAGCTGTTCCTAATTTGACGATAAGAGATTTAGTTAGGGCACTGGATAAGCCTAAAACTAATACCAATTCTACCATGAGAAGTGGAACTGTTAGTAGCCAATCCACATAACGATAGGCATCGTTAAATAACAGGCCGCTTGATACAAATGTGTTAGTTGTAGTATTCATATCGAAAGCTTTTTCCCAGCTCTCAAAAATTCTAAAATAATGATAGCCTGCAATAAATACAACTAGGGCTGAGGCAACAACGGAGCCCTGGTATTTTGATGAAATTTTGTTTTTTGCTAAAACAAAGAAAACAAAGCATGCAAACATACATGCTATGGTTAATGACATTGCGTTATAAACTAATTGGTACTCACCAATTGATAATTCTTGCATATAATCTCCTTTAGATTTGTTTTATTAGTTGAATAGTTATTATTCAATTACTGACGCTACAACAATTTTTTGATTGTGTAAAATTTAGTATTAAGATTTTTTGATTTTGTCTATTAACGAATAAATAATTGTGTGTGGCCATGTTAAAGACCATAAGATGATTAAATAAGATCCAATCAAAGAGTATATATCAATTGAAGATAAATTTCTGAATAGAGCAAAAGCTACTACAAATATTATGCCTGCCAGAGTAAAAGGTAGAGATGCTTTGTAAAAATTAAACCAGTTAACTTTTAATACTGAATTCTTCTCAATAACAAAATTTCCGCCCAGTTTCATACAAGTTAAATTGATGTGTCTACGTGAGTGCCAAAAGGAAAAATACAATCCAATGGAAACAAGAGGCGGCAGGAATATTAATAGGCAAATAAGAGCTATGTCCTCAGATATAATTTTTAGCTTTCTTTGCTTGATTGCAGTTTGATTCTTTCGAAGTAATGTCCAATGTATTATTCCGGTTAATAGCAATAAAAGCCCTACTGATACTTTGACATAATGGGAATTAATCCAATCTGTTGCTATACCTGAATAGTTAGGCTCTATAAAGCTAATGGCTTCGTTCAGTGCTCTGCTATATTCCTTGGCATTAAATATCAGAGGAGTTAACATAGGAATAGCACCTCTCCAAAGACCAAAAATGAACGAAAGTTTAGTGCCTCTATGTTTTTCGTAATAAAGATCAGCTTGTCCCCAATGGTACCAGGTCAAAAAAATTAATCCCCATGCTGCGACCCAAGGGCTAATAAACCAAACTGAAAGAAAGAATAAAGCTACGAATATATAGGCAAATACGAATAGAGTTAATCTCCTAACAGACATTGTTTTTTTAATAATAGCAAAATAAAGGTAGTGATCGATTGCACCGTGCGGCATTCCTAGGACCAAGAGTGTAGCGAGAAAGATGGCAGCTGATACTATTTGAAAATCAAACATGATTGAATGAGGGAGTTATCATTCTTCCTATGACGTAATTTCCAACGAGTGCTTGCTTGATAGAATAGTATTAGGCCTTGGACCACAAGTAGATTAGTTATAAGGAAGAACAGTCCTTCTTCAAAGGGCAGGGACAGTATTTTCCATCCTGTGCTGGTCTCGGGACGTATGTGCCAGATTTGCCAGTCGATTGCAATCATATCCACTAAACAAAGATAAACAGTAGGGACAATCAGAGCTGGCAAAAGAATTCTTTTCATTTTCCAAATTAACTCACCACCATACCAGCATTGAAAGGCCAGAACGGGACAAGCCCAGACTAGGATTAATCCTAAGTAATTGAATTGATCAGGCATATAAAAATAAAGGATGACTCCAATGATACTTAAAAAAAGAAAGAGTATCATACCATTTTTTGAAATACGGTTTCCTCTATTCAGCTCCTTAGTGAGAGGCTCTAAACTGACCCTATTTTGACTCACGAAGTATTGCAGAAATAGTCCTGTTGCGATTGGTTGTAAGAACATAAACATATACTCCTCTATAGGTACAAAGCCAATAATCATTGAATCGATGACTCTCTCATCACCGTATCCCCAGACATTCGATGCAACCAGGTAGTTGTCCCAGGGGCTTGTGTAAAGTAAAGCTATAAAAGATAGAGTAATCATTCCTGATTTAATTAGGGGTATATTTGGCTTTTTTTCAAGACGGCATAGAAAGTAGGCTGCTAGGATTAAAGGTAAAATAAAAACAAGCAGGAAAGTTAAATATGTCACTACTCCTAGTATTACTCCAAACAACAATTGAGCAATAGCGGATCTTCATATTATTATTTCTTTTAATTACTGAGATGTGAATTCTTTGTTTCTAAGACTAGAGAGTCGTTATAGAGATAAATTTAGCTAACATGATTAGCAGAACTGCTTAATGTTATTATCTAGTTCAACTACACAATTTAATTAAACTCCAATGATACCAGAGAGAGTGAAAGATCAGTTCAGGATCTTTGCCTCAAGAAACATACAGTCTCCTAGAGGCATCACCTTAGTGATACATCTTCACTGACTCTCTTTTCCTTGTGGCTCAACCTTTTACTTATCTCGTTCAAGGCTTATGATACAATCGGGGTTAATAAGTAAACTTTGAGATTTATAAAAGTACGTTCAGCAAGATATGAGGAATGTCTCCTGGATCCTTGAAGTGATGATTCCCCTTCTAATCCGCCAGAATCACGGGAAAATCAAATCAAATACAGAAAGCAAGCGCCTAGTGAAAAATACAAGAGTGTTTCCGGTGAAGCCAGGGCTAAAAATAGGCCAATGCTATTTAGAAAAGTTAAGTAGTATCATATAAAAATTTCAAAGGGTTATTTTATTTAATGTGAGGTTTTCAGTCTAAACAAGATGCAGAGTTTTTATGAACAAAATTATCTAAATGTTGAGGCTTGATTTGCGTCTCTAAACTCTCGTTTTGTTAAAGAGGTTTTTTGTCTTTATCACTTAGTAGTCAGTATGTCATTTTCAAATCATTAGATCGCCAGAAAGCTAATCCAGATAGAGGCAGATCTGAATTGGCTATTGCTAAAACGATAGGCATACTAGTTAAAAGAGCTGGTAGATACTCTATTAGCATTTGTTATTATTTAGAATTTGTGGATTCATCATTTGCGAAAGTTTCAATAAGAATTACTATCTACACGTAGAAAGAGAATAAACTATGCTATCCGATGAAAAACAAGGCGCCCTGGCCACTTATTTGAATGAAATTAGTTCACTGCCGCTTCTTACACACGAGCAAGTGGTGCGTTTGAGTCAACAGATTCAAAAAGGAGATGAAAAAGCCCGAGAAACGTTGATTCAAGGAAATCTGAGGTTGGTTGTTACAATAGCTAATGAATATTCGAACTTAGGCTTGCCAGTTCTCGACCTTATATCAGAGGGTAACATAGGTCTTATGAAAGCTGCAGATCGTTATGATCCATCTGTTGGCGCAAAATTTAGCACATATGCTGCATGGTGGATCAAGCAGGGAATTAAAAGGGCTCTATCTAACCACAGCAAAACAATACGACTACCGGTTCATATTGTGGACAAACTTGCAAAGATGAGGCGTCTATCGATTGCGTTGACTGAAGAACTTGGAAGAGAGCCAACGGAGGAAGAAATAGGCAAAAAGCTTGAAATAAGCATCAAAAAGGTAAACCAGCTTAAAAAAGTTAGTCTTAGCACTGTCTCTTTGAACGCGGTGATAGGGCCTGAAAATACAAATGAACTTGGGGAGATTATACCTGATGAGAACGCTATGGACCCATCAACTTCGCTTACCCAAGAGACCATGAGGCAAATTGCAGATAGTGTCTGGGATGAATTAAATGATAGAGAGAAAACAATTATATCACTTCGATTCCCCCAAGATGGTGAGAGGGAGATGACGCTGGAAAAAATTGGTGAAAGGTTGTCCATTACACGTGAGCGTGTTAGGCAACTACAGAATCAGGCATTGCTCAAACTACGTCAGGCTATCGAAAGAAAGGATGTTTCAATGGAGCCTGCTTTCTAAGATAATCGTAGAACTTGTTTTGGTAGGTAAAGGTCAAAGATCTTAAGAAATATACAAAATCATCTAAGCATTATTTTAGTGCGTAATTTTAAAACTATCCATCTCCTGGATCATACAATTGTTTTAGGATTTTAGCCGTTGGTCTAACAAATTCAGGCAGTCTTGAAGTTCTTCTCGTAGCTTCATTAATTCGTCTTCATTATGATTGTGAGTGAACAAGCTATTGCGAACAAGATCCTGTAAATCTTTTGAGACTATTAAATTTCCATCAAACTCGACACCTAATTGGCCATTAGGATAGAAACCCAGGTCAATGTTTTGTCGCAAATGGATAAGAACACTGTAAGGGTATGTTTCAATTATTTTTGTAAATGAGGTGAGTAGTGATTCTTTTAATTCATCTGATGCAGTCATTAGAAATATATGCTTATATTGTTTTTAAGCATAAGTATAGCTTACAATTAGTTCCGTGATTATCAAAAAAATTTTTGCACTAATAGATCACAAATATTCTGGCGAAAAATAGGATAAGTAGGCTGTTCTCCTTTTACGTGCCCAAGATCACAAGCCGCACAATATAAACTAAAAATAAAAATTTGACCCCGAGTCATGTTATGCGATTTTCGAAGATAATATGAGTGTAACCACTGCCAGGAAAGCCAGAGAAAGAGAAAAGCGGCAAACTCTCATCGTTGAAAAATCTGATGAACTATTAAAAGAACATGGCTACCATGGGTTTAATCTGGATAGGTTGGCGGAGCGTGTAGAATATTCCAAAGGGACCCTTTATCAACACTTTGAAAGCAAAGAAGACATCGTTTTAGCAGTAGTTATTGAGCATATCAAATATCGGGCTGAACTATTTAAAAAGGCCTCTGAGTTCCAAGGCCGGGCACGAGAACGGATGACAGGCGTAGGCATGGCTGACTCTATCCTGGTTAAGTTGGTGCCGCATTCCTTTGCGCTGAACCAATTTGTGCAAACACCCTCCGTCTGGGAAAGAACCTCCGATAAGATGCGTGATTTGGCAAAAGAGATGATGTGCAAAGTTGGAGAGCCTCCTCAAACCATTTTGAGGGATGCAGTTTCGAGTGGAGATCTTCCTAAAAATGTTGTTCCTCATTCTGTCATGGCAGGCCTCATTTGCCTGGCAAAGGGGACGCATCTGATGTCGCAGGCAGAGTTGGTTCCCTGTGGAGAACTTCAAAAAATCGCTCCCCAAGACTTGCCCAAGAATTATGATTATTTTCTTGATGGAGTTGGTTGGGGTCCCTCATCAAAGGTTTGGGATTATACCGGAACCCGTCGCCGTTTGAGAGATGAAGTCTTTCATTCCGAGATGGCTAAGATAACTAAATTTTAGGATAAAAATGAAATTTGACTTAAAGTCAATTATAGAAAAAGAATTCAATTTTGGGCGATTGGATCTAAATTCAGTGTCCGCTTTTTTATTGATCAAGGGATCTGCCGCAGTGATTTTGTTGATGGGTTGTAGCGGGGCTGTAACGCAACCCGTGCAAAACAGCCGGATGATTGTAAATGTTGCGAAACTTGAGCCTCGGAATAATTATGAGGTGCAAAAGTCTTTCGTGGGCCGAGTGGAGGCAAAACGAACGAGTGAGATCGGCTTCGAGCTCTCCGGGAAAGTCTTAAGTGTGGAGGTTGAGGAAGGCAACCGAATTGAAGCGGGAGGTGTGGTTGCTGTTTTAGATACGGATATTCTTGATGCGCGTCGGAAGGAAGCTCAGGCGTCCTTGGACAAGCTTTCAGCAGATCAGAAATTAGCGGAACTTACCTTGCAAAGAACACAAAGAGCGCACGACTTGGAGGCTGTCTCTGACCAACAATTAGACGATGCTCAACAGGCGCTAGTGGGTTTAACCGCAGCAGCTATACAAGCTGCTGCGAGCCTTAAGGTTATTGATGTTGAATTGGAGAAGAGCGTTATCAAATCTCCTTACAATGCACTCGTCTCAAGACGATTCATTGATGAGGGCAGAGTAGTTGAGGCTGGAACACCTATTGTTACCGTGATGGAAATGGGAAAGCCTGAGGCTCGGATTGGTATTGCCGGAAACTCGGTAAAGCAATTAAAGATAGGAGAGAGCCATACTCTTGTTGTTCAGGGTCGTGAGGTAGAGGCACACATCAAAGCGATACTTCCTATCCGCGATGTGAGGAGCCGGAGCGTAGATGTTCTTTTCGATCTGGAATTATCTATAGAGGAGGTTAGAGATGGTGACCTAGTGACACTCAATCTAAAGCGATCAATTCAAGAGAGGGGGGCCTGGGTGCCTATTCACGCTTTAGCTGAGAATTCGCGAGGTCTATGGGCACTTTATATTTTGAAAAATATAGAAGCTGAAGAAGCGACTCTCGTGCGTGAAAATGTAGAGCTTCTTTATTACGAAGGAGAGCGTGCTTTTGTACGCGGCGCTCTGATGGAACAGACCTTCTATGTAATAGATGGTTTACATAAACTGGTTCCTCAGCAACTGGTTCGTTTCCGGGAAATATCCTATCACTCAGATCATAGAAAAGATTCCAAGCTAGCAGCAAATTCAGATGCTGAAGAATAATTATGGATTCGTTAAGCACTCTTTTTTTCCGAAACAGGCATTTGTTGGTGCTCTCTATAGTGGTTATTTTAGTAGGAGGACTAAGCGCTTTTCAAAATCTTCCTAGGCAGGAGGACCCTCGCATTGTCAACCGAAGTCCACTTGTTTTGACTTTTATGCCCGGTGCATCGACAGAGCGCGTAGAAACCCTGATTACGGAAATTTTGGAAGAATCCTTAGATGAAATTGCTGAGATTAAAGATCTTGAATCTACTTCGCGAGCGGGGGCTTCTCTTATTTCGATCGAACTAATGGATTGGGTGGAAGACGATCAGAAGGATGAGATTTTTTCAAGAATTCGAGATAAATTAGCGGAGGCTGCTGCTTCACTTCCACCTGAAGCATCCGAGCCCTTGATGGATGACAAAAGAAATGCCATTGCATTTACAAAAATCCTTGCCCTTAAGTGGGTGGGTTCAGGTGCTCCCAAGTTAGGTATACTCAATCGTTTGGCTGAAGATTTAGCGGATCAAATGCGCAATGTAAATGGAACAGAGCTTGTTCGTATTTATGGAGCTCCGCGCGAGGAAATAACGGTTGAGGCTAGGTGGCAAGAATTGGCGGAAATAGGGCTAAGCACACGAGAGATTGCTCAGTCTATAGCGCTTGCAGATACCAAAGCACCCTCAGGAACCTTAAGAGCAGACGAGGCCAATGTGCAAGTAGAGGTAGAAGGAGAGTTAGATTCTATTAATCGTGTTGCAGATATTCCGATAGGTTCGAATCAAACTTCTGCTCTCTTAAGAGTAGGGGATATTGCCGAAGTGAAGAAAGGGTGGCAAATACCTGTCAGAGACATGGGGTTTGTCGACGGACAACGCAGTGTCTTGTTAGCAGTTCGCATGGAAGCAGGTCAGCGTATAGATAAGTGGTCGAAACGAGCAAACCTTCTTGTTGATGAATTTAGCAAAAACACGGGAGCATCCGTTGAGTTAGAGAGTGTCTTTGCGCAAGTGAATTACACCATGGATAGGCTTAATACCTTAGTCAGTAATCTGGTAGCGGGAGCACTTATTGTGATGACAGTGGTATTTGTCATGATGGGGTGGCGCTTAGCTCTTATTATTGGGGCTGCTTTGCCTTTAGTGGTTGCTATTGTTCTGTTTGTATTTCAAATCAGTGGCATTCCTATTCATCAGATGTCTGTTTTTGGAATGATCATTGCCTTAGGATTGTTGATTGATAATGCTATCGTTATGGCAGATGAAGTGGCCACTAGAAAAGCTAAAGGCCTGTCAGGTCTTGTTGCGGTTAGGGAATCTGTGCACCATTTGTTCCTTCCGTTGTTGTCATCAACTATTACCACCGTATTAGCGTTTGCTCCAATCTTTCTTCTGCCGGGCGGTGCGGGTGATTTTGTAGGAACTATATCGACCGGTGTGATTCTCGCTTTGTTAGCTTCTTTTGTGGTAGCGATGACCATTACTTCTGCATTAAGTGGTATTTTCGTAAAACCGCCCAATGAGCAAGAAAAGAGACGTTTTTTAGCAGATGGTTGGGGACACAAGATAGAGGGATTTTTATCGGGAATACTTCGCTTATCACTTATCAAGCCGGTTTTAGCTATTTTATGTGTAGGTGGCTTAGCGGTGTTTGGTTTCGTGCTTTCGACAACATTGGGAAATTCCTTCTTTCCAGCGGTAGATCGAAACATGTTTGAATTACATCTCTGGCTTCCTGAAAGTGCTTCCATTGGTAAAACCAAAGATCAAGCGTTGGAAGTTGAGCGGGCGATTAACACTTTTGAGGAAAGCAAAAGAGTTTACTGGTTAGTAGGGGGAAGCTTTCCCTCAGTTTACTACAACCTCATTATGAATAAAGATAACTCACCTTTTTATGCCCATGGAATCATTACTACAGGAAGTGCGAAAGAAACGGATCTTCTTATTCCAAAGCTGCAGCAAACGCTGGATAATCAATTCCCAGGAGCACAAATTGTCATTCGTGAGTTCGGTCAAGGACCGCCTGTTGTGGCTGACATTGAGTACCGCATCTACGGACCTAGCATAGAAGGAATACAAGACATAGGTGAAAAGGTGCGCTACTACCTGCAAAAGCATCCCGATGTGTTGGCGACGCAAACCACACTTCCGAGAGCTGAACCTAAAATTTTTATCAAAGCTAGTGAAGAAGAAGCCAATTTAGCAGGCTTAACGTTGGGAAATTTGGCGCAGCAACTCCAGGGGAATTTAGAAGGCGCTTTAGGAGGTAGTGTCATAGAAGATCTTGAAGAAATACCTATACGCGTGCGTTTAGCTCACGCTCAAAGACAACGTTCAGATCGTGTGGCTTCAACCAACTTCATTGCACAGGGTTCTGAAAGCTGGGTTCCGCTTTCTGCCTTAGGAGAAGTGGAACTACGGCCAGAAATAGGAGGTATAACTCGTTTCAATGGAGAGAGGACAAATATCATCAAAGCTTATACGGTCAACGATGCTTTACCTATTGATATAACCCAGGCTGTTCTAAAAGAAATAAGAGAGACCGACGGTGTATTGCCACCGGGGTATCGCGTAGACATCGGTGGTACTGCGGAACAAGATGCTGAGGCAAAAGGTAATCTTGTTCTCTATATTCCCATCCTCTTAACCCTAACCATAGCCACCCTGATTTTAACCTTCCGCTCATTAGTATTAGCAGTTCTGCTCCTGATAAGTGCAGGGTTATCTGTTGGCTTTGGATTGATCGCCACTTGGGTCATGCAGTTTCCCATTAGTTTTAATACAATTCTCGGCTCGCTAGGGCTTATTGGTTTGGCATTTAACAATAGTATTGTTGTCATTGCCGCGATCCGTATGAATCCTCATTCGCGAGCTGGTGATATAGATGCCGTTCATCAAGCGGTGGTAGGAGCGACCCGGCACATTGTTTCCACAACTTTGACTACCATAGGAGGGTTCTTACCACTGCTCCTTTTAGTGGGCGGGGAGTTTTGGCCTTCGCTAGCTATTGTCTTGGGTGGAGGAGTCGGCGGCTCTATGTTTCTTGCGCTTGTATTCACACCGGCTAGTTATGTTTTGCTTGCTCACTTGGGAATGATTCGGGAGCCGAAGCGCAGGAGTGAGAAAAGCACTATCATTAAGCATGAAATGGAGTTTCAAACCTCATGAAAAGACAGGATCTTCACGTGACACTCGTGTTGAGTATAGTAGCATTGCTTTCAGGTTGTGCGGTTGGTCCTGATTATGAGGAGCCTCTATTCGGCTTGCAAGGTCCATCATTAATAGGTGAAGATACTCGCTTTACCGAAGTGGCACCAGATCCGTTTTGGTGGAGACAATGGGATGACCCGGTTCTCGAGAAGCTAATTATGCAGGGAGTGCTTTATAACAAGGATCTTCAAATTGCTTGGGCAAATCTCAATGAATCGAGAGCATTGCGAGGCTTGCAGGAACTTGACCTTTTGCCAAGTGTGACGGCTGACGGAACTTATCAAAATTCGAAAGCAAGCGAAAACGTTTTTCGTAACGGATTTCCTACCTTTGATTCGAGTCAGGATGATTTTTACTCACTGGGTTTTGATGCCACTTGGGAGCTCGATCTCTATGGAAGAGTACGGCGCCAGGCAGAAGCAGCTAGGGCACGCTTTGAAAAATCGACATCATCTTATGAGAACACCCTGATTTCATTAGTGAGTGAAATAGCTAGAGAGTATGCTGAGTTGCGAGGATTTGATGACCGTCTAGAGATAGCGAAAAGAAATGCGGGCAATCAGAAAAAAACCTTAGAAGTTACTCAAAATCTCGAAGAGTCTGGTCTAGGTAATGAATTTGACCGGACTCGTGCGGAAGCCAATTTGGCACTTACGGAATCGAGTATTCCTGAATTGAAAGGAGAGCAACTAGCTGCTTTAAATCGCTTGGCAGTCCTCATTGGTCTGATGCCTGGGGAGATTACGGAATGGATGAAACCACGGGCCGGAATAATCTCAGTTCCTACCGAGGTTGCAGTTGGGTTGAGCTCAGAAATTTTACGGCGTCGTCCAGATATCAAAGTTGCAGAAAGAGAGTTGGCTGCGGCGACTGCTGAGGTTGGAGTTGCAGAAGCCGACTTTTTCCCCCGGTTTGTCTTTAGTGGTTCGTTAAGTTTAGATAGCAGTGATGCAGGAAAAATTTTTACCGCTGGAAGTGGAACATGGTCCTTTGGTCCCGGTATGCAGTGGGCTTTCTTGGATCTTGGTAGAGTCATTCAGAATAAACGAGCTGCGGATGCTCGATTGGATGCTGCTGTGGCAATGTATGAGAAAGCAGTCCTCACGGCTCTGGAAGAAACACTTTCCGCCATGGCTAGATTGGAAGCAGAATCAAAACGTGCTGCAAAATTGGCGGAGGCCGTCAAAGCTAATCGACGAGCAGTTGAATTATCTAAAATTCGTTATCAGCAAGGGTTGGATAGTCTTTTACCGGTCTTAGATGTCGAACGCCAATTGCTCCAGTCAGAGGAAGAACTTTCCTTAAGCCAAACCAGACAAAGCATACTGCTCATAACCCTTTACAAAGCTTTAGGTGGACTCGCTTTGCCTCCTCCATCTGTTTTAACCCAACTGACGTCCTAGAAACGTAAAGATCTGTATAGTCTTTTGGTGTTTGGATCTGTTGATATCAGGGATCAATCCGGTGGAAAAATCTCGAAATACTTCAATCTCCAGGATACCTCGATTGAACCAGGGCACCACAAAGATGCTCTAGAGGTATCACCTGTTTGAGACTTTTGTCTCTATTTTATTGGCATGGGCGCTGCGCGCTTGATCGCTTTGCCCTGGCTTGTTTAGAAGAACTACACTCAGATGGGTGATTGAATACCTCGCCGTTGACTCTCTTTGCTCTCTATCTCAAGTTTTTAGGCATCTTGTTGAGCTTCTATGACATCATCCGATGTCTAAAATCTTCGTGTATGACTGTACAATTTTTACTAAATTTACCTAAATAAGATATATTATGTCTGACACAATGGTTACATCTATAATTATGTTTATGTATTACCTGTTGACCTGACTCCCTAAAAATGTGCCAGACTGAGTGTTAGTTCTCTGATAGAAAAAGGAGAACAATATGAGGCAAAAAAGACACAAAGTAGAAGAAATTATAAGAATACTGCGACAAGCAGAT